>JAHENE010000204.1 GCA_024643305.1 Thiobacillaceae bacterium
CTTCCTTCATGATCTCGCGCGAGCTCTTCACATTGCGCAGGCCTGCGGCCAGAATCTGCCCCAGAGGCGAATCGGCTGAAAGCCGGACCAGCATTTCATTGCTGACGCCATGATCCTGCAGTTCCTTGATCACGTTGCCGAGCAGCCCGACCGGAGAAATTTCGGCAGGACGCAATGAATAAAATCTCTCGATGATGATGGCCAGCGCCAGAACAGATGCAAGAATCAGGGACCAGATCGGCCAACCGGCCGCCTCGATAATGGCTAACACGCGCATACTCCACTCAAGAAAGAACAGTGCGACTTTATCCTGCGCCCCCCGATTCGACAAGCTCAAGAAAACTTCAGCCGGAATACCAAGCGGTTAACGTCGTCATATCAAGCCAAATTGAAAACGTTTCGAAGAGCATGGAAGAAACAAATCATCGTGCTGGACCAATTTTTCTTTATCATCCGGCTGATGAGCAAACGCCTCAAAACAAATTCCACAAAAGTTCTCCACAATTTCTGTGGATAAAACTGTGCAAAAGCCCACCGCAATTCACCTAACTATGCTGTTTCAAAAGAATTTTCTGTCATCGCTTATTCATGAAGCATTTTTTTATCCTTTAAAAACAGTTAGTTATAACGGAACCCTTTATCCACCGGGCAAAAATACGCATAAATACGCGGCATCAACATTTTGGTGGATGGTTTAACGCCATGGAGCGGGAAACTCAGCCACCATCAAGCCCTGTTTTAACGGTTTCTGCATTGAACAGCCTGGCGCGAAGCGCCATTGAAAACGCACTCCCCCTCATTTGGGTGGGCGGTGAAATCTCCAACCTGACCCGCGCCACATCTGGCCACTGGTATTTCAGCCTGAAAGACGAGCGAGCCCAGGTTCGTTGCGCCATGTTTCGCGGACGCAACCAGTTCGTCGACTGGCAGCCTGCCAATGGCGACCAGGTGGAAGTGCGTGCAGTCCCCACCCTGTATGAAGCCCGCGGCGAATTCCAGTTGCAGGTTGAACTCATGCGACGCGCCGGACTGGGTGCCCTGTTCGAGGCATTTGAAAAACTCAAGCAGAAACTTTCCGCCGAAGGCCTGTTCGACGCAGCGCGCAAAAAAGCATTGCCCGTCTTCCCGAAACAGCTGGGTATCGTCACATCGCCCGAGGCGGCGGCCCTGCGCGATGTACTCACCACCCTGCGGCGCCGGGCCCCCTGGCTGCCGGTTGTGCTCTACCCCACGCCCGTGCAAGGCAAGGGCGCTGGCAGCAAAATTGCCGAAACCATCCACAATGCAGGCGAACGCGCAGAGTGCGATGTGCTCATCGTCTGCCGAGGCGGCGGTAGTATCGAGGACCTTTGGGCATTCAATGAAGAGGCCGTCGCACGCGCCATTGCCGATTGCCCCCTGCCCGTGATCTGCGGCGTGGGACACGAAACCGATTTCACCATTGCCGACTTTGTCGCCGACCTGCGCGCCCCCACACCGACTGCTGCCGCAGAACAGGTTTCGCCAAGTCGTGACCAATGGATGCAGCGCCTGACCACCGTGCAGCACCGGTTGGCGCGGCCTTTGCACCGCCTGCTGGCAGCCCGCGCCCAGCAGGTGGACATGGCAGCACGCAGACTTACCCACCCCGCACAGCGCCTGCAAAGCCAGCACGAATCGCTGGCGCAGCTTGCAAGACGATTCGGCCTTGCCCATGCGCAAACCCTATCGCGCTCCCGCTGGCAGTTTGACGCGCTGGCTCATCGCATAGCAGCCGCCCGTCCGCATCCCTCGTCACAGCAGGCCGAACTTGGACAACTGCAACAAAACCTGGGACGCGCATTCAAGCGACAGTTGGAAAATCGACGGGCCATGGTTGAAAAAATGGCCTCGCATCTTGAACACCTCAACCCCGAAGCCGTGCTGGCGCGGGGATACAGCATGGTCAAAAACGCACAAGGCAAAGTCATCAAATCCAGCGCGCAGATCAAGCTCGAAGAAACTGTTGAAATCCGATTCCACCAAGGCGGCGCGCAGGCAAAAGTTACAAAAAAAGAAAACTGATGAAATACCCCATCCTGCTCACCATTCACCTCACCGCTGTCACCCTATCACTTGCGCTGTTTTTGCTGCGCACTGCTTGGCGCATAAAGGATTCGGCCATGAACAGCAGAAAGTGGGTGAAAATCGTGCCGCATATCAACGACACCATCCTGATCGCTGCCGCCATCGGCATGCTGGTAGTGGCAGGCCTGAACCCGCTACAACACGGCTGGATCATGGCCAAGATCATTGCCCTGCTCGCATATATCGCGCTGGGCACGCTTGCCATCAAGCGTGGCAAAACCCCCATGCAAAGAAACCTGGCTTTTGTCGGTGCGCTGGCGGTGTTTGGCTACATCGTGGCGGTAGCGGTCAGCAAGCAGGTGTGGCCGCTTTAATCCTACTCCGCCAGAAACCGCTTCACTCTCGCCTCCACCTGCGCCACCAGATCCTCCGCCAGGCAATCCAGCGTTTCCACCTGCATGCCGCGCAGCCAGGTCAACTGGCGTTTGGCCAGCTGGCGCGTGGCGTAGATGCCTCGATTCAGCAACTCGTTCTGATCGTATTCGCCTTCAAGGTATTGCCACGCCTGGCGATAACCCACGCAACGCATGGACGGCAGTCCGGGCTTGAGCGGATATTTCTTGCGCAACGCAACAACTTCCTCCACCAGTCCCGCTTCCAGCATGGCGGAAAAACGATCCGCGATGCGCTGGTGCAGCACGGCGCGATCTGACGGCACCAGCGCCAGCGGCAAGACGCGGTAAGGCAAGCCTTCACCGCGTGCGCTTTCCCAAGCCCTCGACATCGGCGCACCTGTCAGGCGCACCACTTCCAATGCGCGCTGGATACGCTGCGCATCGGTTGGCTTCAGGCGTGCGGCCGTTTCCGGGTCGAGCTTTTCCAGGTCCGCATGCAGTGCAGGCCAGCCGCGCTCACGCGCCTCGTTTTCGATTTTCTCGCGCAACGATTTGTCCGCCTGAGGCAGTTTCGACAACCCCTCCCACAGCGCCTTGAAATACAGCATGGTGCCGCCCACCAGCAGCGGCACATGCCCGCGCAAGGTAATCTCTTCCATTACCCGCAAGGCGTCCTCGCAAAAACGTGCAGCGGAGTATGACTCGGTGGGATCAATCAGATTGATGAGATGGTGCGGCGCGATGTGAAGCGTTTCCGCATCCGGCTTGGCCGTACCAATGTCCATGTCGCGATACACCAGCGCCGAATCGACGCTGACGATTTCCACCGGCATGCGCTGCACCAGTTCGACCGCCACGCCGGTCTTGCCGCTGGCAGTGGGGCCCATAAGAAAAATGGCAGGAGGGTTCACGCTGCTATCCATCAAAGGAATTCATACATCCAGCGGGCTTACTACGCCGCGCCCACCCTTGTTCAGCACATGCGTGTAGATCATGGTCGTGGACACATCCTTGTGGCCCAGTAGTTCCTGCACCGTGCGGATGTCATAGCCCGACTGCAATAGATGGGTGGCAAACGAATGCCGCAGAGTGTGCGGTGTAGCCGGCTTAACGATACCCGCAGCCTGAACAGCCCTCTTCATGGCACGCTGAAGCAGCTTCTCATCAAGATGGTGCCGCCGCTCCTCCCCGCTGCGCGGATCAACTGAATAGCTCCCGGATGGAAACACATACTGCCAGCCCCACTCAGTCGGTGCATTGGGATACTTGCGCGCCAGCGCATCCGGCAAAAAAACCGACGCCATGCCGGCCTTTTTATCCTCGTTGAACAGTGCCCGGCGCGATTTCAAATGCACTTTCAAACCATCGGCCAACGAATCCGGCAGCATGGTCACCCTGTCCTTTGCACCCTTGCCATCGCGGATAACAATTTCTCCACGCTCGAAATCAATGTCCTTGACCCTCAGGCGCACACACTCCATCAGCCTCATCCCTGTTCCATACAACATCGCCCCCATCAATCCGTAGACCCCGCTCATGCGCCCCAGCACCGCACGCACTTCCTGTTTGGTCAGTACCAC
>JAHENE010000205.1 GCA_024643305.1 Thiobacillaceae bacterium
GGGAAATCATTGGACAACTGCGGCAGATCCGGAAAGCGTTCACCGATCTCCGGCACCAGGGCAGCAAGTTCGGCAAGCGACACGGGCGCCAGGGTGCGCAGGGCCGGGGTTGATACGCGATCGAGCGCGCGCGTGATGAGGTCGATCACGGGCTGGTAGGGGATTGCGCGTTCGATCTCATAGCAATTGGTCGCGAGCGTGGACAAGTCCTGGGCATGGGCATAGCGGGCAACCTCCCGCAACAACCGGCTCTTGCCGATTCCCGGCTCGCCTTCGATCAGGACGCTGTATCCGCCCCCGGCGGTAAGCCGCGCGACGAGTCCGATGAGCATGCCGAATTCGTTACCCCGGCCAACGAAGGGCGTGTTGTCGTTCGCAGGTGAAACAAGCGGGGGTTGGGGAAATTCTCCGGCCTCGTTGGCAGCGACTGGCACGGGGTCCAGCGGCAGGCGGCTGGTGGCAGGCAGTGCACGGGCCGAGGCGAGGAAATCGCGCAGCTCTTCCTCGGTTATGCCAAGCGATGCGGCAAGCCGTTCAGCAAGCCGCCGCGAGGGGCGACGCTCGTCGGCCTCGATTTTTCTGATAGTGAAACTCGAACAGAAAACCCGCTGGGCGAGCGCTTCCTGGGTGAGGTCCAGGGCTTTGCGTCGTCGCCGCAGCCAATAGCCAAATGAATTTGTTCGGTCATCCATGTCGTTGACCCCCCGGAGCATACGACGCGAATGAGTCTAGCAGCTTAGTTTGCGTTTTGTCCCGGTTTTTGTCCCGCTTTGCGTGACCCATTCCCCGTTCAATCGAGGTGAAATAGGCACGTCGCTCGGCAGCACCTGATTCAAACCAGTCGATGCGCATGAGGAGAGCTTGCCACACCCGGACAAGTTTCCACCCATATCATTCAAGGAGTACAGCCATGTCAGCAGTCATTTCCAGTTCCACACCCGCCGTCGATCTTGCGTCCGTAAAGAGCAAACAGAACCTTGCCTGGTCGGCTGGCGACTACGCCGTCGTCGGCACCACACTGCAAATCGTCGGTGAATCCCTGTGCGAAGCGCTAGACCTGCGTGCAGGCGAGCGCGTGATCGACATCGCCGCCGGCAACGGCAACGCCACGCTGGCCGCTGCACGCCGCTGGTGCGATGTCGTCTCGACCGACTACGTTCCGGCGCTGCTCGAACGCGGGCGCACCCGTGCTGGCGCCGAAGGCCTGCCGGTAAAATTTGAAACCGCGGACGCCGAGAACCTGCCCTATACCGACAAGAGCTTCGATGTGGTGATGTCCACCTTCGGCGTAATGTTCACGCCCGATCAGGACAAGGCCGCTGCGGAAATGGCACGTGTCTGCCGATCCGGTGGCCGGATTGGCCTCGCAAACTGGACGCCAACCAGCTTCGTCGGTGAACTATTCAAACTGCTTGGCAAATACCTGCCTCCGGCTGCTGGCGTGAAATCACCCGCGCTCTGGGGTACTGAAGCCAGGCTACGCGAACTCTTCGGCGATCAAATCGACTCGATCTCGATCGAGCCCAAGAGCTTCGTTTTCCGCTATCACAATGCCGCCCATTTCCTGGAAGTCTTTCGCACCTTCTACGGCCCAATACACAAGGCCTTCGGTGCACTCGACGCCGAGAAGCAGGAATCACTCGCCGCCGACCTGATCGCCCTGGCTGAAAAATTCAATCGCGCCACCGATGGCACGATGGTGGCCCCGAGCGAGTACCTCGAGATTGTCATCAATCGCAAGTAAGCAATTTTGTCACAACCAGCAAGAGGAGTTGAAAACCATGACCACTACGCTTTATCAACGGCTGGGCGGCGCCAAAGGCATTGCCGCCATTGTGGACGATGTTATGACCGCCCACCTGAACAATCCCGCAGTGAAGGCCCGGTTCGAGAACATCGAAGACATGGACCACGCCAAGAAAATGGCATGCGATTTTTTCTGCGCCGGCACCGGCGGTCCGGAAACCTACACCGGAAAAGACATGCTCACCGCACACAAAGGCATGAACATCAGTGAGCAGGAATACCTGGCAGTGATGGACGACACCGTCGCCGCCATGGAAAAGAATGGAGTGAACGAGGACGCGAAGAATGACGTGATCGCGACACTCTATTCGCTCAAGGACCAGATCATTCGCGTATGAGCGGACATCTGACAAACCTGATGTTTTCTGCATCGTCAGATGACAGACAGGATTGAATTTCACAACTGATTATCCACAGGAGAACAACATGGCTGAATCCGACCGCATCAAATATCTACGCATTACCCTGCTGCTTGTGGGGCTGACCTTCACGTTCGGCATCTGGCCGCTTGGCATCGTCTGGCCGTCAGGCTGGGTTTGGCATGAAGGCGGCCGCTCTGAGTATCTTGAAATGATCCTGGGCATCTACGCCACACTCGGCGTGTTCCTGATGATCGCCTCGCGCGATCCGATGGCGCACAGGAGCCTGATCTGGTTTACGGTCTGGTCGAGCATCGTGCACGGCGGGATCATGGGCATCCAGTCGCTCGCCAATCCCATGCACATGGGCCATCTCTATGGGGATGTTTCGGCACTGATTGCCGTTGCGGCCGTACTTGCCATCCTGACTCCGCGTCCCGCCCTGGCAGCGAGCTAGGCAGCATGGCTTCCCAATCAAGCTGATGCGCCTAAAAACGCGTCTGATGATTGAGGCCGGATACATGTCCGGAAAATCACCTTCAATGGCTTACCTAAATTTAAAAGGAGCAGCAAAATGAACATCAGCGACGTCATGATCCACATCAACGAATCCCTGAATGAAGACGCCCGTACTACGCTTGAAAATTCTTTGCGAAAAATCGATGGCGTCGTTTCACCCAGGTTCAACGCAGGCAAGGAGCATCTCCTGCTGGTTGCCTATGATACGGAAAAAACCAGCACGAACGCCCTGCTGGAGAAGACCCGCGCAGCAGGCTATACCGCTCAGCTGGTAGGAATGTAAACGACGCGCTCCTGCCCGCGTGTTCTCATGTAACGCTATAGTGCTGTAGACGCGCCGCCGGCAGGAGCCGGCGGCAAGAAAGACCGGGAGACAACAGCCGTGGGCAGACGATACGACAGCATACTGGGCACCATCGGCCACACGCCGGTGGTTCGCATCAACAAGCTGGGCCCCGAGGGCGTCAACCTCTACGTCAAGATGGAATCCTTCAATCCCATGGGCTCGGTGAAGGACCGCCTGGCCCTGGGGGTAATCGAGGATGCCGAACGCCGCGGCGAACTCAAGCCCGGACAAACCATCGTCGAAGCCACCAGCGGCAATACCGGCATCGGCCTCGCCATGGTCTGCGCACAAAAGGGTTACCCCCTCGTCGTCACCATGGCGGAAAACTTCAGCGTGGAGCGGCGCAAACTCATGCGCTTTCTCGGCGCCAAAGTCGTGCTGACGCCAGCCGGCCAGAAAGGCTCCGGGATGGTGGCAAAAGCCGAGGAACTGGCCAAGGCGCATGACTGGTGGCAGCCGCGTCAGTTCGAGAACC
This sequence comes from Thiobacillaceae bacterium, assembly GCA_024643305.1. Lineage (GTDB taxonomy): Bacteria > Pseudomonadota > Gammaproteobacteria > Burkholderiales > Thiobacillaceae > UBA6918. Next base: position 3,506 of record JAHENE010000205.1, read on the forward strand.
CTGCCAACGCAGAGATCCATGCACGAACCACTGCCGTGGAGATTCTCGATGACTTCGCCGACATATCGCTCGATTACTGGGTCACCGGTTTCGGCACGGGCGGCACGCTCAACGGCGTATCGCGCGTACTCAAGGAAAAGAGCCCGCATACGAAAATCATCGTCTGCGAGCCGGACAATTCCGCCATGCTGGCCAGCGGCATCGCTCAGGCAAGGTGCAGCGACGGCACCTACAGTGCAAGCCATCCCCGGTCGCGGCCGCATCTGATGCAGGGATGGTCCCCGGATTTCATTCCGCGGCTTGCGGAACAGGTCGCAATGGAGAGCCGCATTGACGGTTATGTGCCAATCGACGGCACGGATGCACTGCGTTGCGCCAGGGAACTGGCGCGGCAGGAAGGCATCTTCGTCGGCATTTCGGCGGGCGCCACATTTTCGGGAGCGTTGCAAGTTGCGCAGAAGGCATCAAAGGGCGCCAACATTCTGTGCATG
>JAHENE010000206.1 GCA_024643305.1 Thiobacillaceae bacterium
CAGCTCCAGTCCCAGGCGTTGCCTGAGGTCGTCGACAAATTGAAGACGATGATGCTGCAGATGGAACGCATGAGCCAGCAACTCAATGAGCGTTTGCTTGCCAACCAGGAGAATTTTCACAACGAGGTCAAAGTTGTCTATACCGAACTGGCTGGCTCGGTGGATAAGTCACTGCGTGACAGCTTGAATCAAAGCGCTCTGCTGGCGGGAGAGAGCATCAAGCCCGCGGTTCAGGCCGCTATTACCGGTATCGCTCAAGAGGCGAAGCTGATGCACGAACGCCTGTTTGATACGGTGCAAGCGCAACTCGATGGGCTTTCCGAACGATTCAGCGCGACCACTTCAACTGTTGCCGATACATGGACCGCTGCACTTTCACGGCACGAGCAGGCGAGCGCGACACTGGTCACTGGGGTGGACAGGTCATTGGTGGCATTTGCCGCGACGTTTGAGCAACGCTCTGGTGCGCTGGTGTCCACCGTCGCAGATGCGTATGCCACCTCGCGGGCCGATCAAGCGTCCAAAGATCAGCAGCGCATGCTGGCTTGGACGCAGACCCTGGAAACTGTTGCGGCAGAGCTCCAGCGTGAATGGCAGCACGCGGGTACGAAAACGCTGGAAGAAACAAATCAGTTGATGACTTGCGCAGAGGACTTGATTCGCACCCGCCTGGTGGCCGAAGCGGACTGGGCAGAGCAACAGCGTGAACGCATGGACGAAGTCTCCAGCCTCTTGCGTACCGAGCTTGGAGCACTAAGAGATGCAGAAGCCTTGCGTGGCGATGCAGCGGTGGCGCGCTTGGGTGAATTGCAAACAGCGCTCGCAACCCATTTGACAACGCTTGGTACTGCGCTGGAAGATCCAATAACCCGGCTCATACAAACCGCATCGGAAGCGCCGCGAGCCGCTGCCGAAGTCATTGGTCAATTGCGGCAGGAAATTACAAGCAGTGTCGCGCGGGACAACGAATTGCTTGAGGAGCGTGGCCGTATTATGGAAACGCTCAATTCACTGCTGGACGCCATTAACCACGCTTCCGTTGAGCAGCGGGCGGTGATTGATTCACTGGTCGCCAATTCGGCCGTGGCGCTGAATCATGCGGGCAGCGAGTTCTCAGAGAAAGTTGGCGCAGAAGCGGCCAAACTTTCTGACATCGCCGCCAACGTTACAAGCAGTGCCGTCGAAGTGTCGAGTTTGAGCGAAGCGTTCAGCTTTGCGGTGCAGTCATTTAGCGAGGCCAATGAAAAGCTGATCGGAAATCTCCAGCGCATTGAAGGCGCCATGGACAAATCCATGGCCAGAAGTGACGACCAGCTGGCCTATTACGTAGCGCAGGCGCGTGAAATCATTGATCTGAGCATCATGTCGCAAAAAGAAATCTTTGAGGAGTTGCGCCAACTCCCAGGCAAGCAAGCGCTGCTTGCTGAAGAGGTGGACTGATGGAAGACATTGACGCAGGCATTGAGCAAACTGCGCCAGCATGGGCCGTTTTTGGCGACCTGATGTCCGGCTTGCTGGGCGCTTTTGTACTGATATTGGTCGCCGTGATGGGGGTCCAAATGGAACTGGCGACTCACCTGGAAGCCGAGGTGAAGAAGCGCCAGATCGAGGAGCAGCGTCGTATCAGCCTTGAACAGGCTTTGGCAATCCCATTGGCCACGGGCCGGATCACCTTGAACAACGGACGCATTGGCATCAGTGGACGGGTGTTGTTCTCACTCAATTCTGATCAGCTGCAGCCTGAGGGTCTGCAACTCTTGAATAGTTTGGTAACGCCGCTGCGCGTATACCTGACGTCGCGCGATGAGTTGCTGATGGTGAGCGGGTTTACCGATGACCGATCAATCCGGGATGGCAACAGTCGCTTTGCGGATAACTGGGAGCTGTCGGCCCAACGGGCGCTAACCGTTACCCGTGCCCTGATTGATGAGGGAATGCCATCGTCCATGATTTTTGCGGCGGCTTTTGGCGCAGAGCAACCGGTGGCGCCGAATGTAGACGAAGCTGCACGGTCACAAAACAGGCGGGTGGAAATGGCGCCGGTGCCAAAAACCGGCAAATCGAAAAACGCCACGAAATGAGCGAATTCGTTCACGTAATTGCTGCGTTGCGCCAGGCAGGTGCCGACAGGTTTGATCCTGTGCGCATGCACTATTTTGAGGTAATGGCGGGCCGCGTTAGTACACATCAAGGAAGCGTCAGACGCATTCTCGATAGTAAGTTGACTCAGGCATTGGCGACTTTTGCGGAGCGCTTTGCCAAGGAGCGAATGGATGCCAAAACCGACATCACTATCCTGAAAACGAGTACACATGCCAGGCCGTTGGGTGATCTTGTCCGCTACATTGAGCAACATTCAGTGCCGAGTATTGATGGTGAATCTGATGAGGGCACTGGTTCGCGCCCTGAGCTGAAAACCACCCGATATTTTAGAAATACCTGGTCAAAACTCAGCGTTGACAAGCAAGTAACTCGGGCACTTGAACAGGCACCAAAAAATGCAGGGCCCATCAACGCGCACATGTTGGTGCTTCGCGCACTTGGACAGATGCGTGAAATATCTCCCGATTACCTGAACCGGTTTACGTCTTATGTAGACACCCTGTTATTCTTGGATCCATCTGTCAAAAAAAAGCATACTAGTGTAAAAAATGCCGTTGACGGCCAAATCGGGAAAAAGACAAAAGGAGGCAATATTCGATCCGGGTAGAACTGGGATTGCCATTGCCATTGCCATTGCGGATCGGGCCATCTCGACGGCCCGCAATTGACAACTCGCAAGGGCACCGTGAAAAGGGCCTTACTATGTCAATTTTTGCTTTACGCAAGCTGGCGGCTCCTGTAAGATTTTCTCAAAGAATCAACGGGCCCATACCTTGAATGCAGACCTCTTTCCTCCAGAGGGTGCTGGGCATGATGCGCCGCTACCCATGGATGCTCCCGACGAAGTGACCGCGCGTGGCCTGCAGATCAGCCATCGACTGCTTTTTGAGCACAATCCTGTTCCCATGTGGGTATATGACGCCCAGACCCTGAATATTCTGACTGTCAACGCGGCGGCGCTGGCTCAGTTTGGATATAGCAGGGACGAATTTGTATCCTTGACGCTGCTCGATTTGCATCATCCTGGCGACGTCGCGCAAGTGCGCCAGCATCTAGGTCTGGCCGCCGCTGAAAAGCACGCGCCAAAGGCCTGGCGCCATCGCATTCGAAACGGCGAGTCGATTGAAGTCGAAACCGAAACTGAAGAATTTGAGGTTGAGGGCGTCCATGCTCGCATTGCAGTTGTTAGAGATGTGACCGCTGTGCGCCGCGCTGAACGGGCTCAAAATGAGTTGGCGCGAAAATTGAATCATACGTTGGAGAGCATCAGTGATTCCCTTTTAACGCTTGATCTCGATTGGCGCTTTACATATTTGAACTCCCAGGCGGAGAAGTTACTTAACCGATCACGCGACCAGCTCTTGGGGCATAACATCTGGGAGGCCTTCCCAGGGGCAGCGGGAAGCATTTTTCAACTGGAGTACGAACGCGCCATGGCGCAAGCATGTACTGTCAGCTTTGAAACGTTCTATGACCCTTTGGGGAAATGGTTTTCCGTCACGGCTTATCCAACGGCCCAAGGGCTGGTTGTGTATTTTCGTGACGTGACGCGGAAGCACTTGACCGATCAACGCCTGATGGAAGAGCGGGAGACCTTGCGTGCAGTGGTCAACACCACTGGCGATGGCATTGTGATCACAGATTCCGACGGAATGATTCAGTTGGTCAATCCCGCCGCCGAACATGTTTTTGGGTACAACCATGAGAGCTTGCTGGATCAAGCCATCGAAGTACTTTTGCCGCACCGATATCGGGCAGCGCACCGCGAGCATCGCCGGCGGTTTGTTGCATCAGGCGCATCAAACCGAATGATGGGCCTGGGGGTGGTCAAAGGGTTGCACGCTGATGGGCATGAAGTTGATCCCGAAGGCACCATCTC
>JAHENE010000018.1 GCA_024643305.1 Thiobacillaceae bacterium
GGCAGCAGCGTGCCGCTATCCTTAACCCCGGCGAGCCGCTTCATCCAGGATTCGAACAGGTCACCCAAAATCGAGAAATACAGCAGCGCCGCAGCCAGCATCAGCGCACCGGGAATACGCAGGCCGATAATGGCGGCACTGATGGCGGAAGCATATAAAATCAGCGCCAGCCCTGCGCCAAGAACGCCTTCCCAGGACTTGCCGGGGCTTATTTCCGGCGCAAGCTTGTGACGGCCAAATCGACGACCGGCATAGTAGGCGGCGATATCGGCAATCCACACCAGTGCCATTACACCCAACAACAGCCATGGACTGCGTTCGCGCAAGCCCACAATTGCCGCCCAGACGGGCAGGATGACCAGTGCCCCCACCAATGCACGCACAAAGAATCCCTCAGCTCGCCAGCGATTGGCCAGCCATAGGGGCGCAACCAGTACCCAGAAAACGGCAGCCATTGCATACAGAACCAGGATGGCCCGTGATTGCTCCGGCAACATGTAAACGAGCATCGAGATTGTGCCCATGCCCAAGCCGTAAGCAACAGGCAAATAGCCGGGAAAACCCGAAATGCGCGCCCACTCGCTGCCGGCAATACCCGCAACAAGCGCTATCAATAGAGCCCACACCAAAGAAGGTGCAAAAAACAGTGACGGCACAAAAATCAAGAGCAGGACAACTGCGGTAAGAACTCTTTTCATGGCTTTGCCATTACCTCGGCCAACTGTTCGCTGGTGCGACCAAAACGACGCTCACGCCTGCGGTAGGAGGCGATAGCAGCATCTAGCGCATCCGCATCAAAATCCGGCCACAACGTATCGGTAAAATACAGCTCCGTGTAGGCAAGCTGCCAGAGCAGGAAATTACTGACGCGTTGCTCGCCGCCGGTGCGAATGAAGAGGTCAGGTTCGGGCGCATCCGCCAGACACAGCCGGCTGGCAAGCTCGGACTCAGTTATGGGCTCGTTTGCGCCACGCTCCTGCAACAGGCCGTTTACTGCCTGGAGTATGTCCCAACGCCCGCCATAATTGGCTGCAATATTAAGCGTAAGGCGATTGTTGTCGTGGGTAAGCTTCTCGCCCTCACTGATGAGCTGGTTCAAGCGCGGACCAAACCGTTCCAGGTTGCCGACAATACGCAAACGCACGCCATTCTTGTGCAGCTTGTCGACCTCCCGCTCCAGCGCGATCACGAACAACTCCATCAAGGTATCAACTTCGGCAGCAGGTCTGCGCCAGTTCTCGGAACTGAAAGCAAACAGGGTCAGATGCTCCACACTGCGCTCGATGCAGGCGCGCACCATGGTACGCACCGATTCCACACCACGTTTATGTCCGGCGACGCGCGGAAGCATGCGCTGCCTTGCCCAGCGTCCATTGCCGTCCATGATGATGGCAATATGCCTGGGGATAAGCCTGGCCTCCGGAATTTCAGCGGTTAGACTTTTGAACGTCATGGCCTTGCGCCATATTTCAGACAGCACACTAAATCGCCATCAGGTCAGCTTCTTTGGCCTGCAGGAGCTTGTCAATTTCGGCAATGAATTTGTCGGTGAGTTTCTGGACATCGTCCTGCGCGCGGCGTTCTTCATCCTCGCTGGCGATTTTGTTCTTTATCATGTCCTTCAAGGTGGTATTGGCATCGCGACGCACATTGCGTACGGCAACACGGGCATTCTCGCCCTCACCCTTGATCACCTTGATAAGGTCGCGGCGGCGCTCTTCGGTCAACGCGGGCGTGGGTACGCGGATCACATCTCCCTGAGTAGCCGGATTCAGGCCCAGGTCGGAATCGCGGATGGCTTTTTCGACTTTGCCCACCAAGTTCTTTTCCCATGGCTGTACGCCAATGGTGCGGGAATCGATCAAGGTGACATTTGCAACCTGGGGGACCGGCGTCATGTTGCCATAGTAATCCACCATGACGTGGTCCAGGATGCCGGTGTGGGCACGCCCTGTACGCACCTTGCCAAGATCGCTCTTGAACGCTTCGATGGTTTTCTGCATTTTCTGCTCGGCGGATTTCTTCACGTCCGCTATGGTCTGATCGGCCATGGCTGTCTCCTTTACAAATATCGTCCGAGTTTAAAGGATTACCCGGGTACCTTCACTTTCGCCCATGACGACACGCTTCAAGGCGCCTGATTTGAATATGCTGAAGACGGCTAGCGGCAGTCCCTGTTCGCGGCAAAGGGCAAAAGCGGCCGTATCCAGCACGCCCAGATTGCGGGCGATCGCTTCATCAAAACTCAGGGTTTCATAACGCGTGGCTGAGGGATCCTTCTTCGGGTCGGCCGTGTAAACGCCGTCCACCTTGGTTGCCTTGAGCATGAGATCGGCGCCGATTTCAGCACCGCGCAGGGCTGAAGCCGTATCCGTGGTGAAAAACGGATTGCCGGTTCCGCCGCCAAAGATAACGACGCGCCCGGCCTGCAAGTGACGCACGGCGGCATCGCGCTCGAATGGCTCACCCACATGCGTAATCGCCACTGCTGTCTGCACTCGCACTTCAATACCAACCGCTTCCAGCGCATCCTTGAGCGCCAGAGCATTCATCACCGTCGCCAGCATGCCCATGCTGTCGGCGGTCACCCGGTTCATGCCAGCCAGGGCGCCAGTCGCGCCGCGAAACAGGTTGCCACCACCGACAACGATGCCGACCTGCACGCCCAGCTCAACCACCTCCTTGATCTGGGCAACAATGCCGGCCATGGTGTCACAGTGGTAACCAAAAGCCTCCGGCCCCATCAGGGCTTCGCCGGATAGTTTAAGCAGGATGCGCTTGCAGGCAGGCTGGAGCATGCTCAGTCAGCGATAGATCAGGCTTTTCCGGCTTGTGCCATCACTTCGGCAACGAAGTCGTCCTTCTTCTTCTCGATGCCTTCACCCACGGTATACAGGGTAAAACCGGCAACCGAGGCGCCCCTGGATTTAAGCAGTTGTTCGATGGTCTGCTTGTCGTCCTTGACGAAGGGCTGACCCAGCAGGGTCACTTCCTTCAGGTACTTGGCAACCGAGCCTTCCACCATTTTGGCGACGATCTCGGCAGGCTTGCCGGATTCCGCAGCCTTCTGCTGGGCAACCACGCGCTCTTTCTCAATCAGTTCGGCAGGCACCTGCTCGCGTGACAGCGACACCGGCTTGGAAGCAGCAATGTGCATGGCGATATCCTTGGCGAGTTGTTCGTCGCCGGCCACCACATCCACCATCACGCCGATCTTGGAACCGCCGTGTACGTAGCTCGCCAGACGGCCTTGCGCATCGGTGCGCACAAAACGGCGCAGGCTCATGTTTTCGCCGATCTTGCCAATCAGCTGGGTGCGCACTTCCTCGACGGTCTTGCCGCCCATGTCCATGGAGGACAGAGCCGCAACGTCGGCAGGGTTGTTCTTTGCGACCATTTCGGCAAGCGATTTGGCAAAAGCCAGGAAATCATCGTTCTTGGCCACGAAATCGGTTTCGCAGTTCACTTCGATCATCGCGCCTTGCTTGGCATCGGGGCTGATGTAAATTCCAACAATGCCTTCTGCTGCGATGCGGCCAGCAGCCTTGGTGGCCTTGCTGCCAAACTTCACGCGCAGGATTTCTTCAGCTTTTTCCATATCGCCGCCCGCTTCGGTCAGCGCCTTCTTGCAATCCATCATGGGCGCGTCGGTTTTGTCGCGCAGATCTTTCACCATGCTTGCGGTAATTTCCGCCATTTCTTGCTCCTTGCAAACTACATGTTCAGATAAGAAAAGAGGGGCTCGCGCCCCTCACTATGTAAGCAGGGATTGTCAGGCAGCCGGCGCTTCTTCGCCGCTTTCCTCGACAAATTCCTCATCGTTCTCGCCGACCATTTCCTGGATTACCTGGGCACGGCCTTCGAGCACCGCGTCGGCAACACCGCGCGCGTACAGGCGGATGGCGCGACTGGAGTCGTCGTTGCCGGGAATGACGTAATCCACGCCTTCCGGGCTGTTGTTGGTGTCGACCACACCGATAACAGGAATACCCAGCTTGTTGGCTTCGGTAATGGCGCCTTTTTGGTAGCCGACGTCGATGATGAAAATCGCATCGGGCAGGTTGTTCATTTCACGAATGCCGCCCAGGCTGCGGTTGAGCTTGTCGACTTCGCGCTGCAACAGCAGTGCTTCCTTCTTGGACAGCTTGGTGGCATCGGCCAACGCAGCTTCCATGTCGTTCAGGCGCTTGACCGATTGCTTCACTGTCTTGAAGTTGGTCAGCATGCCGCCCAGCCAGCGGTGGTTGACGAAAGGCATGCTTGCACGTGCAGCTTCTTCGCCGACGATTTCGCGCGCCTGGCGCTTGGTGCCCACAAACAGGATGCTGCCCTTGTTGGATGCAAGTTGGCGCACGAATTTCGTGGCCTCCTCGAACATCGGAAGGGTTTTTTCCAGGTTGACAATATGAATCTTGTTGCGATGGCCGAAAATGAAGGGGGCCATCCTGGGATTCCAGTAACGGGTCTGATGGCCGAAGTGCACCCCGGCTTCCAGCATTTGACGCATGGTCACGGACATAATATTTCCTTTCAAAGGTTAAGCCTCCACCCGTGTGGCGCCGGATTTCAAATATTCCGGCACACCTTGTGTATACGGGTGTGTGAATTTTCCTGCTGCATACCTGAGCAAACTGCAGGAAGACCGCTATTTTATTGATTCGGCAGGAATTTGGCAAGAAGATGCTTGATCTTTAGTTTGGGAATAAAGACCCTGCAAGGGCAATCAAGACGCAACTTGAATAACTCTGTAGCAACAACAAGCCCAACAAAAAAGCACTGAATTTGATCAAGGGCTTATTTTCAAGGGAAAATGCAGTTTTCCGGAAACCTCCCTGGCGATGTCCGTCACTATCAAAACCCAAGAAGAAATCGAAAAAATGCGCGTTGCGGGCCGCCTGGGCTCGGAGGTGCTGGATTACATCACCCCCTTCGTCAAACCCGGCGTCAGCACTGGCGAACTCGACAAGCTGTGCCACGATTACATGGTGGATGTGCAGGGGAGTATCCCTGCACCCCTCAATTACGCCCCACCCGGCCATGCGCCTTACCCAAAATCCATTTGCACCTCGGTCAACCATCAGGTCTGCCATGGCGTGCCGGGTGACCGGGTTTTGAAGAACGGCGACGTCGTCAACCTTGACATCACCGTCATCAAGGACGGCTGGCATGGGGACACCAGTCGCATGTTCATGGTGGGGGACGTCTCGATCCAGGCAAAAAGACTGATTCAGGTAACCTATGAAGCCATGTGGCTGGGTATCAGCAAGGTCAAATCAGGCGCGTTTCTGGGCGACATCGGCCATGCCATCCAGAAATTTGCAGAGAGCCATGGCTGCAGCGTTGTAAGGGAATTCTGCGGGCATGGCATTGGCGCAAAATTCCATGAAGACCCGCAAGTACTGCACTATGGCAAAGCAGGGACCGGACTGAAACTGGAATCGGGCATGATTTTCACGGTTGAACCCATGATCAATGCAGGCCGGAAGGATATCCGGCAATTGGGCGATGGCTGGACGATCGTAACCAAGGACCACAGCTTGTCTGCACAATGGGAACACACGGTTCTGGTAACCGACAGCGGGTATGAGGTACTGACGATTTCCGCTGGCAGCCCCCCTCCCCCCGAAATCACTCAAAAGACATCCTGACATGCCAGCGAGGGCAACATCACTCCCGCCCTCGCTGCGCCAGCAGCTAAAGGAAAGCCGCGAAGCGCTGGCTGAGGAGTTTCTTTCACGCCCACAACCGCAACAATACCTGCAGCGCCACGCAAATCTGGTCGACGATGTGTTGTCCGAACTTTGCGAAAGCATGCTGCCGCAAGAAGTCTGCCTGGCTGCTGTTGGGGGATACGGCCGAGGCGAACTTTTCCCCGCCTCGGATGTGGACATATTGCTGCTGATCCCGCATGAGCCTGACGAGCAATTGCGTTCAAAAATTGAAGCATGGGTACAGGGATGCTGGGATGCCGGATTGGAAATCGGCCACAGCATTCGTACCCCCATGCAATGCGCAATCGAGGCGGACAAGGACATCACCATCGAGACCGCGCTACTTGAAGCTCGATGGATCTGGGGCAGCGAAGACCTGTTCAGGCAGTTCGAGCAGCAGTTCAAGTTGCGCTTCAATCCACGCCGCTTTGTCGAAGGCAAGTTGCTGGAACAAAGAAACCGGCATAACCGTTTTGAAGACAGCGCCTACAACTTAGAACCCAACCTGAAAGACAGTCCGGGCGGGTTACGCGACCTGCACATGATTTACTGGCTTGCGCAGAGTGTCGGTATGGGCGGGGACTGGCGCAGCCTTGTCAAATCGGGCCTGCTTTCACAGCAGGAAGCACAACGCCTTTCACGTACCCAGCGCACCTTGAACCTGCTGCGCATTCATCTGCACCTGCTGGCGCGCCGTCGCGAAGACAGGCTCGCCTTCGATTATCAAAGTCCGCTTGCCGGAAAAATCCGGATTGCTTCCAGCAGAACCCATCGCGCCAGCGAACTGCTTATGCAGCGCTATTACCGGGCCGCGAAGCAAGTACAGCTTGCCAATGAAATGCTCCTTCCTGCGTTTCATATGCAGGTTTTCGAGGACGCTCCCAGCATCACCCCGCTCGTTGGCGAATTCGCCCTGCGTGGCAACATGCTTGTCGTTCGCGACATGAACCTGTTCATGAACGACCCCACCGCCATATTCCGCGCTTTTCTCGCGGCCATGCGCCATTCGGCTTCCGGATTTGAGCCTGGAACACTGCGGGCCTTGTGGCGGTCGAGGACATCAATCAACCACATATTCCGCAGCGCTCACGAAAACCGCACTGCATTCCTTGCCATCCTGCGCGAGCCTGAAGGCGTTACCTGGGCACTTAGGGCCATGTCGCGCTATGGCATCCTTGGCCGTTACCTGCCCGCATTCGCCCGTATTACCGGACAGATGCAGCATGACGGGTTCCACATCTATACCGTCGACGAGCATACCCTGGCTGTCCTGCGCAACGTGCGCCGCTTCATCATTCCCGAGTTCTCGCACGAGTTCCCGCTTGCCTCGAAGTTAATGCTTGCATTCGACAAGCCTGAACTTCTGTATCTGGCCGCGCTGTTCCATGACATCGCAAAGGGACGGGGCGGCGATCATTCTGAAATGGGCATGAAAGATGCGAGAAGGTTTTGCAAAGCCCATGGCTTTCCCCCTGAAGATATCGAGCTTGTCGCCTGGCTCGTCAAGGAACACCTGAGCATGTCGCGCACGGCGCAAAAAGAGGATTTAAGCGACCCGACAGTGATTGAAGCCTTTGAAGCCAGGCTTGGCGATTCCCGGCATCTCGACGCGTTATACATTCTGACTGTGGCTGACATTCGCGGTACCAGCCCCAAAGTCTGGAACACCTGGAAAGGGAAACTGCTGGAAACGCTTTATCACGCTGCGAACGCAAGGCTTTCCGGGAAAAAACCTGCGGCTGCCGGACTGCAGGATAAACGTTCGGAGGCAAAAGCAAAGCTGGCCCTGTACGGAATCCTGCCGAATGCTGCGGACGAGTTGTGGCGTTACCTGAATGACAGCTATTTTTTGCGTTTCGACACCCAGGACATTGCCTGGCATGCGCGCATGCTCTGGCAAAAACCCGACAGTTCTGAAATTATTGTTCGTGCGCGGCTGTCTCCTGCAGGTGACGGAATTCAGGTGCTGGTCTATTGCCCCGACATGCCCGACCTGTTCGTGCGAGTCTGCGGTTTCTTTGCGCGCAACCAGTTCAGCGTGGCAGAAGCCAGAATTCATACCACCCGACACGGCTATGCCCTCGACAGCTTCCAGTTATTGGATGACGGCCTCAGAGAAGTACAGTACCGCGATTTTCTGCAATTCGTCGAACACGAGCTGGCTCTGGCACTTGAACCTGGAAGAGCGCCGGAAGCGGTACCGGCCGGGCGCCTTTCACGACGCTTGCGCCATTTTCCAATTCAACCGGAAGTCGAGATCCGCGCTGGCGAACGCGGGCGATTCCATGTCCTGTCCATTACCTGTGGCGACAGGGCCGGCCTGCTGCATCGCATTGCCCTTATACTTCAGAAGCACGCGGTCGGCCTGTACAGCGCCAAGATACATACGCTCGGCGAGCGGGTCGAAGACCGCTTCCTGATAAGCGGTCCTGCGCTGGAAACACCGGGGAAATTGCTTGGGCTTGAAAGAGAACTGCTTGAGACGCTTGCGCAGCCCTGATTTGTTCAGGCGTACTCGTCTATGTACTTGCCGCGCGAGGGTGTGCGGCGGGGCACAACGCCTTTTTTGCTTGTGGGCTTGGTGGTTCCCGACTTGGGTTTTTCCTGGGGAACCTGCTTAAGGCCATTACGCTGGGGTTTTACAGCACCGCTTCCGGTGATGCCGTCTACGCTGTCTTCGGCAGCCTGTTTTTTCATTGTTGTATGGTTCATTTTCTCCGCTCTGCTTCGTTTTTTATGCTGCTGTTCGCAACTCTCTCAGGCTAACCGCAAGGCTGCGTGTCAAATCAATCAATGAAGCCATCTTTTCCTGATCTGGAAACTGGGAAATCTCTTCAAGCTTGCTTTCTGCATACACACTCACGATCAGCAGATTGTTGCGAATTTCAACCGGAACATCGGATTTATCATCCGACAAGGCAAGCTGGATGTCCTTCCAGATTTCGCGGCTGGCCTGAAGCGCCTCGCCCAATAGTTTTTCCCGCCCCGGGAGACTCCAGCGCTGGTTCACTGCCATAAGCAGTGCAGCTGCATGAGTAAGGCGCTTGATATCGATTGTTGTCTGACTACTGTTATTGGAATTCACGCTTGCACGATCAAAAAAGGGCGGTAGCGCCCGGTAATGGTGTTAGCGGCTTATATTGGTCAGGCTTTAGCCCGGCTGGCAGGAAAAATCTTTTAAATCAGTCGGTTCTGGCAAGTTCTGGAAACAGCGCCTGTGTAAAACCCAGTTTTGACAGGTCTTTCATGCGCATGGGGTACAAAACGCCTCTTAGATGATCTGTTTCATGCTGTACCACCCGTGCATGAAACCCTTCAACCATACGATCAATCAACCCGCCCTCGGCATCAAAACCCTGATAGCGCAACCTTACATGACGCGGCACCAGCCCGCGCAAGCCTGGCAGCGACAGGCAGCCTTCCCAGCCGTCTTCCATGAAGTTGTCCATCGCGGTCAGGACAGGGTTGATCAGGACGGTGAACGGCACCGGTTCAACATCCGGATAGCGCGGATTCTGATTTACCTCAAAAATCACCACCTGAAGATCCACTCCGATTTGAGGGGCGGCCAGCCCAGCACCATTCAGGTAACGCATGGTGTCCGTCATGTCCTGCACAAGCTCACGCAGGGCTGGAGTGGCAAATTTATCGACTGGCTGCGCCGCTTGCAAAAGATGTGGGTCGCCCATTTTAAGAACTTCTCGTATTGCCATCAGTTTTGCAGAACCATTTTCAAATCGGGATGAACGCGCGAAACCGTCGAGAGAGTGGCCAGAAGGGTTATAAGCAGCGCGGCCGGAAGCAATCTGTTCAGGGGTGCTTAGTTGATGCAGGAATTCGGGCTGTCCATAATGACCAGTTCCTCCAGCAGGATGCGCACACGGCCCATGAGGTCATTGAGCACAAGCTGGATATCCTCTTCGCGTATGCCATTCCTTGAAGCACCCCGACCGGCTGCATCATTGACCACTGCGCCGATGGCTGCATAGCAGAGATCAAGTTCACGCGCGAGATAGGCTTCGGGCATGCCAGTCATACCCACCATGTCGGCGCCATCCCGCTCCATGCGATTGATCTCGGCCGCAGTCTCCAGGCGTGGGCCCTGTGCCACGGCATAGACGCCGCCATCGCGAACAACAACATTTTTCTTGGCTGCGGCGCGAAGAATGTCTTGGCGCATGGCACTGCAGTATGGCTCGGTAAAGTCCAGATGGGTCACCGGTTTTTCCCCGGAAACCACAAAGGTATGAGCACGACCCCAGGTGTAGTCAATAAGCTGGTCCGGAACCACCAGACCGCCCGCATGCAGATCAGAGTGTATCCCGCCCACGGTCGCCACCGAGACAATGCGATCAACCCCATGTTCCTTCAAAGCCCAAAGGTTGGCGCGAAAATTGACTTCATGCGGAGGAATTGTATGTCCGTAACCATGACGTGCAAGGAAGACGATCTCCACCCCGCAAAGTCGTCCAAAAGTCAGTGCGCCTGAGGGTTCACCATAGGGAGTGCGTGCCACCTGCCTGCGCGTGATTTCCAGATTGGTCAGCTTGGTAAGTCCCGTGCCGCCGATAATTCCCAACATTGAAAATCCCCTTCTTATTCTGCTTTCAAGGCCATGATGCTCGGCAGGTTTCGCCAAAGCCCGTACGCATCCATGCCGCAGCCAAAAACAAAACGGTCAGGAACACGAAGCCCGACAAAATCGGCCTGGATCGGTTTATCGCGCGTTATCTGCTTGTCTGCCAACACGGCCGTATAAATTCTGGCCGCTCCCATTTCCAGCAACTTCTGCCTGACAGCAAAAAGCGTTTCGCCTTCATCCAGGATGTCATCCATGACCAATACCGTACGTCCTGACACGGCCTTGCCGGGCAGCACACGCCATTCAATGGAACCGCCCTGGGTCTTGCCGCGATAGCGCGTCACATGCAGGTAGTCGAACTCGAGTGGAAAATCCAGGCGCGGCAGCAATTGCCCGGCAAACACGATCGCGCCACCCATTACCGGCAACACCAGCGGAAACCGGTCATGCAAGCTAGCGGATATTTCTCGCCCAAGCCTGTCGAGGCTGGACTGAACCATCTCGGCATCGGCAATTTCCTCCGAAGCCAGCAGAATATCTCGTGCGTCGTATTCGTTCACGATGTCACCTCTTAAGTCATCCCCCGCTGCCTGGCTGTTTCATACAAGCATATTGCCGCCGAAACGGAAACATTCAGGCTTTCCACCGAGCCGCCAATCGGTATCCGTGCCGCCTCATCGCAAGTCTTGCGCGTGAGCTGGCGTAATCCACCGCCTTCCGCACCCAACACCCATGCGATGCCGGATTTGGCGTCTATTTTATCGATGGTTTTGTCGGCTTGGGCATCCGCTGCAATCGTCCACACGCGATGTTCCTTGAGTTCGTCCAGGCTTCGCGAAAGGTTCGTCACCATCAGATAAGGCACTGTCTCGGCAGCACCGCAGGCGACCTTCTCCACCGTTGCATTCAGCCCTACGGCCTTGTCCTTGGGTGCAATGACGGCATGCGCGCCAAACGCATCGGCGGAACGCAGCACCGCGCCCAGATTGTGCGGATCCGTCACACCGTCGAGCACCACGATCAGCGGCGCGCCTTCAATGCCTTCCACCAACTCGTCCAGAGTGCGCGCCATGGACACCGGCTCGACCTTGGCTACAACGCCCTGATGACGTGCGCCACCCACCATTTTGTCCAGTCTGCCGCCGTCGGCCATGCGCACGGTCAAGCCCGTACCCGTCATCAGCGCCAGCAAATCGCGCATGCGCGCATCCTGACGACTCTCGTCCACCCAGACTTCCTTGACCGTATCCGGCGCTGAACGCAAACGCGCGCGAATGGCATGAAAACCATATATCCAGCGTTCTTTCATGATTTCTTCCTGTTTCTTTTCGCAGCGGGCTTGGCTTCTTCTGCGGGTTTTATCTGGCGCGGTTCTTCCACCAGGCTGAAATCAATCTTGCTGGTCTCGATATCGGCCCGCACCACTTTTACCGTAACACGATCGCCCAGGCGGAAACGCCTGGCGGTACGCTCACCGATCAGCCAGTGCTTGGTCTGGTCGTAATGAAAGTAGTCCTGGCCCAGTTCGGTGACATGCACCAATCCCTCCACGAACACCTCATCCAGCGCGACGAATATGCCAAAGCTGGTGACGGCGGAAACCGTGCCATCGTACACATTGCCAATGTGATCGCGCATGTAATAAGTCTTGAGCCAGGCTTCGACATCGCGCGTGGCTTCATCGGCGCGGCGCTCTGTCGCGGAACAATGCATGCCGATTTCTGCCAGCGGGAGCTTGCCCGGTTTTTCCTTGTTCAGCCCCGCCTTGATGGCGCGATGCACCATCAAATCCGGATAACGCCGGATGGGCGAAGTGAAATGCGTGTAATGATCGTAGGCGAGCCCAAAGTGGCCGGCATTGTCCGGGCTGTACATCGCCTGTTTGAGCGAGCGCAGCATCACGGTCTGCAGCAGTTGTGCATCCGGGCGGGGTTTGATTTTTTCCAGCAGCGCTGCGTAGTCCTTGGCCTGAGGCTCGTCACCGCCGCCAAGTTGCAAACCGAACTCGCCCATGAACCCGCGCAAAGCCTGCAATTTCTCCGGCGTCGGACCTTCATGCACGCGATACAGGCCAGGGCGCTTGTTGCTGATGAGAAAATCGGCGGCACAGGTATTGGCCGCCAACATGCATTCTTCAATAAGCTTATGCGCGTCATTGCGATGCACTGGCGCAATGCGAATGATCTTGCCTTCATCATCGAAGAACATGCGCGTTTCAACGCTTTCAAAATCAATCGCTCCGCGCTTCTGGCGATTCTTCAGAAGCAAGTGGAAAATGTCTTGCAGATTTTTCAAATGCGGCTGCAGCGCCTTGTGTTCCTTGCCAGGCTTTTCCTCGCCGGACAACCAGCCCCAGACCTGCTCATAGGTCAGCCGCGCATGCGAGAACATCACCGCCGGATAAAAGCGATAGTCGCCCAGGTCTCCACTGGCATTGATATTCATATCGCACACCATGCACAGACGTTCCACCTGCGGATTGAGTGAGCAGAGCCCATTGGACAATGCCTCCGGCAGCATGGGAATGACGCGGCGCGGGAAATACACCGAATTGCCGCGGTCGTAGGCCTCGATATCCAGTGCATCTGCGGGTCGCACATAATGTGAAACGTCGGCAATCGCCACTATCAAACGCCAACCACGACCCTTTTTCTCGCAGTAAACCGCGTCATCAAAGTCGCGCGCGGTTTCTCCATCGATAGTCACCAGGGGAAGTTGCGTCAGGTCCTCGCGCCCGTCCCAGTCAGCTTTCAACACTTTCTTTGGCAGCTTCTTCGCCAGGGCTTCTGTTTCCGGCGGGAACACATGCGGCAGATCATGCTTGCGTAGGGCAATCTCGATTTCCATGCCGGGGCCGGTAAAGTCACCCAGCACCTCCACGACACGGCCAATCGCTTCCGAATGCTTGGTCGGCCAGGCGACGATCTCGGCTGTCACCACCTGCGCAGACTTGGCTTTGCCTGCATATTCGCGCGGGATCAAGATGTCCTGATTGATGCGCCGGTTTTCGGCAACCAGGAATCCAACGCCATGTTCCTCATAATAGCGGCCCACCACTTTGCTCATGCCACGTTCCAGCACCTCGACAATCTTGCCTTCCGGGCGTCCGCGGCGATCAATGCCCGATATCCGTGCCAACACCTTGTCGCCATGAAAGACCTGGTGCATTTCCTTGGGTGAAAGAAACAAGTCCTCGCCCCCTTCATCCGGTATCACAAAGCCAAAGCCGTCCGCATGGCCTGTCACCTTGCCGCGCACAAGATCGAGCTTGGTCGGCAGGCACCACTCGTCGCGGCGGTTCTGCATCAACTCACCATCTCGAGCCATGGCGCCAAGGCGGCGCTGAAACAGCGGAAGCTCATCTTCCCGGATGCTCAACAGACCAACCAGGGCGCCAAATGACAGCGGCCTTCCCTCCTGCTCCAATACCTGGCAGACGAATTCACGCGAAGGCAGCGGATGACCGTATTTGGCCTTTTCCCGCTCCAGGTAAGGATCTTGTGCCCTCAACCCCTTTTCTGTCGACGCTTTGCCGCGACCGCGGCCGGATTTCTTCATTGACAATTTATCCACTTTCCTTAAAATACGCGGCTTCCGCGCCCAGATGGCGGAATTGGTAGACGCACTAGGTTCAGGTCCTAGCGGTGGCAACACTGTGGAGGTTCGAGTCCTCTTCTGGGCACCAAAACACAAAAGGCAGCGCCGCAAAGCGCTGCCTTTTCATTTTACGCTCTCATTCCAAAATTATTCGAACGGATGCCGCTTGACGATGGTTTCCTCGCGGTCGGGACCGGTGGAAATAATATCGATCGGCACTTCGCACAACTGTTCCATGCGCGCGAGATAGGCGCGTGCGTTGGCAGGAAGTCCATCCACAGTTTTGACGCCTACGGTGGAGTCCTTCCAGCCCGGCAATTCTTCATAGATCGGCTCGCAGTTGGCAATCGTTTCCGCGCCCACGGGCAGAATATCGCTGACCTGGCCATCAATCTTGTAGCCCACACAAATTCTCAGGGTTTCCAGTCCATCGAGTACGTCCAGCTTGGTCACGCACAGTCCCGAGATACCGTTGATCTGGATCGAGCGCTTGAGCGCAGCCGCATCGAACCAGCCGCAACGGCGTGCACGGCCCGTGGTGGCGCCAAATTCATGGCCCTTCTCGCCCAGGTACCTGCCCACATCATCGAACAGTTCCGTGGGAAACGGACCGGAACCGACGCGGGTGGTGTAAGCCTTGGTAATGCCCAGCACATAATGCATCGAAGATGGGCCCATGCCGGTGCCGGTGGAAGCGCCGCCGGCCGTACAGTTGGAAGACGTCACGAACGGGTAGGTACCGTGGTCAATATCCAGCAGCGTGCCTTGCGCGCCTTCAAACAGCAGGTTGTCCCCATGCTTGTTGGCTTCGTACAGGGCACGCGGCACATCCGCCACCAGGGGCTTGATGCGCTCGGCCATGCGCATGGCATCATCCAGCGTCTTGGTGAAATCCACTGCCTCCGCCTTGAAGTAGTTCTTCAGCATGAAGTTGTGGTGGTCGAGCACCTCGCCCAGCTTGGCAGCAAAGCGTTCGCGATGGAACAGGTCCTGCACGCGGATGGCGCGGCGCGCGACCTTGTCTTCATAGGCCGGGCCGATGCCGCGGCCAGTGGTGCCGATCTTGCCAGCGCCCTTGGCGATTTCGCGGGCTTTGTCCAGTGCCACGTGATGCGGCAGGATGAGTGGCGTAGCTTCGGAAATCTTCAAGCGACCGGCAACATCTACGCCAGCT
>JAHENE010000019.1 GCA_024643305.1 Thiobacillaceae bacterium
GAATCTTGCTAACGGCGCGGCTGTGTTCTCTATCAGCAAAAGTTTTTAATTTTTGACAGCGGAGCGGCGGCAACGCTGCTCCATTTTCCCCTTGTCTTAATTATTGGGAGACGACATGAAATTTGTGACGGCAATCATCAAGCCATTCAAGCTTGACGAAGTGCGCGAGGCTCTGTCCGCCATTGGCGTGACCGGGCTGACCGTGACCGAGGTAAAAGGATTTGGACGGCAGAAAGGCCACACCGAGCTGTATCGCGGCGCGGAATATGTCGTCGATTTTTTGCCCAAGATCAAAATTGATGTAGGCATTCAGGACGATCAGCTCGATCGCGTAATCGAGGCCATTTCGAAGGCTGCGGGAACCGGCAAGATCGGCGACGGCAAAATCTTCGTATTCGATCTGCAACAAGTGGTTCGTATCCGTACCGGCGAGTCCGGTCCGGAAGCGCTGTAAGGGGAAAACAAATGACTAAATGGCTTGCAAGTTTAAGTTTGATTTTGAGTCTGGGTCTGGCTGCTCCGGTATGGGCGGAAGACGCGCCCGCCGCGACGGTTACTGAAGAGGCTGCTGCGCCAGTTGCCATGGATCAGGCTGCCACAATGCCTGCCGAGGCCGCTCCCGCAGAAGCTGCAGCTCCGGCGGCTGAGGCACCCAAGCTTGATTCTGGTGCAACTGCCTGGATGCTGACGTCCACTGCCTTGGTGCTGCTGATGACCATTCCGGGTCTGGCGCTGTTTTACGGCGGCATGGTTCGCAAGAAGAACGTCCTTGGCACGATGATGCAAAGCTTTGCCATCACTGCCATGATCACCGTCTTGTGGATGGTGGCGGGTTACAGCATTGCCTTTGATACCACGGGGATGGAAAAGGGCGTCACCAACTTCTACTCCTTCTTCGGCAGCCTGAGCAAGGCGTTCCTGGCGGGGATGGGGAAGGACAGCATGACAGCCAGTATCCCGGAGTCGGTGTTCATGACCTTCCAGATGACCTTTGCGATCATCACCCCGGCCCTGATTACCGGTGCCTTTGCCGACCGCATGAAGTTCTCAGCGATGATGCTATTTACTGCGGTCTGGTCGTTGCTGGTGTATGCGCCGATCGCGCACATGGTCTGGTCCGGTGACGGCGGTTACATGTGGGATATGGGCGTGCTGGATTTTGCTGGTGGTACTGTGGTTCACATTAACGCCGGTGTGGCGGGCCTGATTGCCGCCCTCATGCTCGGACCGCGGATCGGTTACGGCAAGGAGCCCATGGCCCCGCACAACTTGACCCTGACGGTGATGGGAGCTGCGATGCTGTGGGTGGGCTGGTTCGGTTTCAACGCAGGTTCCGCTGTTGCGGCTGACGGCCGTGCCGGCATGGCGATGGCAGTGACCCAGATCGCAACCGGCGCTGCTGCCCTGGGCTGGATGTTCGCCGAGTGGATCGGCAAGGGCAAACCCAGCGTCCTGGGTATCGCCTCCGGTGCGGTGGCTGGTCTGGTTGCCATCACCCCTGCCTCCGGTTTTGTCGGCCCCATGGGCGCACTCATCATCGGCCTCGTTGCTGGCGTGGTCTGCTTCTGGTCCGCAACCTCACTGAAGCGCATGCTGAAGTATGACGATTCGCTGGATGCATTCGGTGTGCACGGCATTGGCGGTATTGTCGGTGCGCTGCTGACTGGCATATTTGCAGTCGAATCCATCGGCGGCACGGCAGGCAGCATGGCCCAACTCATGATTCAACTCAAGGGAACGGCCATCACCATTGCTTACACAGCGATTGGTACCTACATCATTCTCAAGGTGCTGGACCTTACCGTAGGCCTGCGTGTGAGCGAAGATGAAGAACGCGAAGGCCTGGACATTGCGCTCCATGGCGAGCGTGTAGAGTAATTCCGGGGGAGGTGCTTCCTCCCCCAACCTGGCCTGCGGCATATAAGCTTTTCTTGTGCAATACCGCAGAGCAATTGGGCGCCTTCGGGCGCCCTTTTTTATCTATACTGCGGAGAGTCAAGTTACCCGATTGAAGGTTGCGATGGGACGATCCATGGTGGAAATTACCCGGCCACTGTCTATAGTGGCGGTTGGCTTGATTGTTATGGGAACCTGTGTCCCCGCCAACTCTGCTACCCAGGCTGTTCCAAATATCGGGCTTCCACCGCCATCGCCGCTGCCACCAACTATTACCCCGCCCGTTATTAATCCGCCCGCGCAACCGGTTCAGGGGATCGGTCCTGCCCCTTTGCCACCACCTGAGCCAACACCTCCACCTCCACCTCCACCTCCACCTCCACCTCCACCTCCACCTCCACCTCCACCTCCACCTCCACCTCCAACTGTCACGCCACCAGTCATTAATCCGCCCGCGCAACCGGTGCCGAGTTTGGCGCTTCCTCCTCCGCCCGCCCCGGTTCCCATCCCATCCCCTGAAAAGCCAAGGAAAGGGGTGCCCGTGCTACAAATTCGGACTGACCTCTCCATAGCCGGCATATATGGTTCCTCATGCCCTAGAGATCCATCTGGAACAGATACCTTCTACATGAACACCATCGATGTCTATGTCCGGAAGCGGGACATTGATGCAGTGCCCTCAAGCGAGCCCACGGCCTCGGTAGGCGGGTTGACCGTTAACTATTATGACAATGGGGCCGGGCGTTTTGTTAGCAACTCTTATGAGTTGCGTAATTTCCACTTTAGCGGGGGGGATGCGAGGGTGCGTGTGACTCCTGTGCCAGCATTGGTGAGTAATTCCACTGGCATTTTCGCTGAAATACAGATTACGGCACCTGACGCTGCATTGACTGATCCAAACCCGGCCAACAACAGCCTGCGCACGTATCATTGCGAGGTTTATCCACACTAACTTTCGCAACGGCTTTTCAATTGCTTGCAATGATGCAGGGCGTCTTTTCAACGTAATTTCTTCATTTATCATGGCTCGTTTTTTCTGTGCCCGGGGTGCAAGCTTTTGAGTTTTGTTGTCCGGCGCCCAGGGTTTAAGTTACGCTTGAGCCCTGAACCAGACTGGCAACAATAATGAAATTCACTTCCCAATCCTTTCGCGACTGGAAAACCAAACGCATCACCCTGTTGGGTATGTCGGGCGTGGGCAAGACCCACATCTCGACCTTGCTGCGCGGGCATGACTGGTTTCATTTTTCCGGCGATTACCGCATCGGTACGCGCTATTTGGATGAACCCATTCTGGACATCATCAAGCAGCAGGCGATGCAGGTGCCGTTTTTGCGCGATCTGCTGCGCAATGATTGGATCGATATCAAGAACAACATCAAGATTCATGATCTCGGTCCAGTGCTGGCTTTCGTCGGCAAACTG
This sequence comes from Thiobacillaceae bacterium, assembly GCA_024643305.1. GTDB lineage: Bacteria > Pseudomonadota > Gammaproteobacteria > Burkholderiales > Thiobacillaceae > UBA6918. The sequence continues at coordinate 3,322 of JAHENE010000019.1, forward strand.
GGCGGGCCAGAGTGGGGCGGTTTGAGTCTTGAAGAGTTCTCGCGGCGTCAGGCCATGTACCGTGAGGGAGAAATCGCGGCCATGCGCGATGTGCCAGAATTCATTCGCAAGGGTCAGGAAATCTACGGTTACCCGCATTTCATCAACGATGTGGGCGGCAGCCTGTGCGAACTGGACGAGCCGGGCGTAATCGACCTCCTTGCCGAGAACACGCTGATTCTGTACATCCAGACCACCACGCGCGAGGAAGAGGACACGCTCATCAAGCGTGCGCAAAGCGACCCCAAGCCCTTGTACTACCGGCCGGCATTTCTTGCCGAGAATCTGCCGGTGTATTTGCGCGAGAAAGGTTTGGATTATGTGGCGCAGATCGAACCCAACGATTTCACCCGCTGGGTGTTTCCGCGCCTGTTCCATTCGCGCCTGCCGCGCTACGAAGCAATAGCGGGACCGCACGGCTACACCGTGACATCTCAGGAGATTTCGCAAGTGCGGGATGAAAATGATTTCCTGGCGCTGGTGGAAACTGCCATTAGCCGCAAGGGGGCTGACTGATGCCGCTGGTCGCGCACAACGAGCTGCCCAGTTTTTCACGCCTTCGCTCCGAAGGCGTGACTGTGCTCACGCGCGAGCGTGCGGGCACCCAGGTCATCCGTGAATTGCATGTCGGATTGTTGAACATGATGCCGGATGCGGCGCTGGAGGCAACTGAGCGCCAGTTTCTGCGGCTGGTGGGCGAAAGCAATCCGATCGCCCAGTTTTATGTGCACCCTTTCACCATCCCGGCGCTACCGCGGGGAGAGGCCGGTCAGGCGCACATCGATCGCTACTACGAAAGCTTCGCCGCCATCCGCGAGCAGGGCCTGGATGCGCTTATCATCACCGGCGCCAATGTCACCCATGCAGATCTCTCGGATGAGCCGTTCTGGGAACCACTCATTGAAGTGATCGACTGGGCCTGGGAGAACGTTACCTCGACCCTGTGTTCCTGTCTCGCCACCCATGCCGTGATGCAGTTTCGCTACAGCCAGAAGCGCGTGAAACAACCGAACAAGGTGTGGGGCGTGTTTGAACATCGCGTCCTGGATAGTCGCCACCCGCTGGTGGCTGATGTGAATACGCGTTTTGATGTGCCACACTCGCGCTGGAACGATGTTTCTGCTGCTCAGTTTGCTTCTGCCGGATTGCATGTGCTGACAGAAAGCGAAGATGCCGGCGTGCACCTGGCGGTTTCCCCTGACGGCCTGCGTACGGTGTTTTTTCAGGGGCATCCGGAATATGACACGGTGTCGCTCCTGAAGGAATACAAACGCGATCTTCTGTTGGCCGCTCAAGCCAAACTGCCACAGCATCCGCCCTTCCCGGAACATTATTTCGATGCGTTCTCCCGCGAGGTGCTGAACGAATACGCGGCACGTCTTGCCGCAGGCGAGAAACCCGAATTTCCCGAGCCCCTGCTTCTGCCACATCTCGACAATACCTGGCACGACACCGCCGAGGCAGTGGTGGGCAACTGGATAGGCTGCGTGTACCAGGTCACGCACAGCGAACGCAATCGGCCCTTCATGGAGGGTGTCGATCCGAATGACCCGCTTGGGCTATACAAAAAAAATGGCTAAGCCAAGCTTGCTTCTCAAGCAAGAGGGTGGACTCGCCGTCATCTTTGCGACGGGCAGCTGGACGCTTGGCCAGACGGAAGCGCTCCCTGCGTTGCCAGACGTCTCAGGGGGTGCAGAGATCATCCTGGATGGAGGCGGCATCGAGACATTGGACACGACCGGCGCCTACAGGCTCATGAGCATGATGGATGCCGCAGGCGTTTCGCCGGAACGAATCAAGCTTCGCGGAGTTACGCCTTCTCTTCTTCCTGTGTGGAACCTGGTGGCGAAAAATTATTCTCAGGCCCATGGCATCACCCAAAAAAAGACTTTTGGTTTGCTCTACCAGTTTGGTCTGGGCTCGATCAGCATGCTCCAGCATATGGCGGGGGTCGCAAACTTCGTAGGTAGGCTGGCCATGGAGATGTTTCGTCTTGCCAAAAAGCCCGGCAGTTTCAGGCTTCGCGAGTTTGTGGCGCAGATGGAGGCGATATTCATCTACGCCATCCCTATTTCGATGGCGATGATTTTCCTGCTGGGGCTCGTATTCGCCTACCTGATGGGCGTGCAGGCACAAAAATTCGGCGCGAATATCTATGTAGTCGATGGCGTGTCTGCAGCCGTATTGCGCGAACTGTCGCCAGTGATTGTGGCCATCCTGGTTGCGGGTCGCACGGGTGCCGCCATAACCGCCCAGTTGGGCACGATGAAAGTGAACGAGGAGATCGATGCCCTGAGCATACTCGGGCTGTCGCCTTTTGCCGTGCTGGTTTTGCCACGCATTCTCGCGCTCTTTATTGCATTGCCCCTCCTTGTGTTTCTCGGTGATCTGGCAGGATTGCTGGGCGGAATGGTGGTGGCGAAGACGCAACTTGGACTGGAATATTCCCAGTACTGGGATCGCCTCGACAGCGTGCTGAAAATGAAAACCTTCCTTGCGGGAGTCAGCAAGGCGCCAATATTTGCCATCTTCATCGGTTTGATCGCATGTCGCATGGGGATTACTGTTGCACGTGATGCCCGTAGCGTGGGCGAGCACACCACCTCCACCGTTGTGCAAAGCATCGTTGCCATCATCGTGCTCAACGCCATATTCGCCATCGTCTTCGTACACCTGGGAATCTGATGAGCCAGCCTGTCATCGAAATCAACAATATCGTTACCCAGCTTTCCGGGAACCTGATTCATGACGGCGTGAGTTTCAGCGTGGGGCGTGGCGAGGTTACAGCGTTGATAGGCGGCAGCGGTACCGGAAAATCGGTTCTGCTCAAGGAGATTATCGGCCTGATAAGACCTCAGTCCGGCAGTATCAAGCTATTCGGCGAAGACGTGTGGGCTGTGAACGAAGCGCGGCTGATGGCTTTGCGCCAGCGTTTTGGGGTGTTGTTCCAGGATGGTGCGCTGTTTTCATCGCTGACGGTAGAACAGAATGTGGCTGCACCCTTGCATGAGCATACAACCCTGTCGCCGAAGGAATGCCTCGAACTTGCCCGTCTCAAGATTGCCCTTGCGGGTCTGCCAACTTCTTCCTGGGAAAAAATGCCGAGTGAATTGTCAGGCGGCATGCGCAAGCGTGCCGCGCTGGCCCGTGCATTGGCGCTGGATCCAGAGCTGCTGTTTCTGGACGAGCCTACCTCGGGACTTGATCCGATTTCAGCGCGGGCATTTGACCGTTTGATCAGGCTGTTGTCGGACAGCCTTGGGCTTACGGTCTTTCTGGTTACGCATGACTTGGATACACTGCTCTCCATGGTCAACCGCATAATCGTGTTGGCGCGCGGCAAGGTGTTGGGGCAGGGAACAGTGGAAGAGCTTGTTAAAATCGACGATCCCTGGCTTCAGGATTATTTTTCCGCACGTTTTGTTGAGGAGCATGCCTGATGGAAGCTGACGCCCGATATACCCTCGTGGGCGGCGTTGTGCTGGCTGTTGCCGCCCTGGTGATATTGTTTACGCTGTGGCTTGCCGGCCAGGCTGACGATATTACATACCGTCACTACACGGTTTATTTTCGCAATCAATCCATGGACGGACTGGATGTCGACAGCGCAGTAAAAATGCGCGGCATCAAGGTCGGCGCGGTGGCCGACTACGATTTTGTGACGAAGCCTGCCGAAGCAGTCAAGCTTCGCATCAAGGTTGCGGAAGACACGCCCGTGCGCGAAGGGGCTGAGGCCTATGTGAAGCGCAACGTGGTGACGGGTTTGGCGACGATAGAGATCACGAATCCGCCCAACCACGAAAAACTTCTGACCGTAGTGCCGGAAGGAGAAAAATATCCGGTCATTGCAGAAGGCAGTTCGGAACTCGATAAAGTGGCATCCGCTGTATCGAGGATGGCAGAAAATGGTGCGCAGGTACTCGACAAGATGAATGCCCTACTGTCGGATCAAAACCAGGCGCATATCGCCGCCACACTCGCCAATCTGCAGGCGATTTCTGATCACCTTGTAAGCAACAGACAATCCCTGGAAGCTGCGGTTCAGGGTATCAGGGATGCATCGGATGAATTCCGCTTTGCCGGTGCCAGTATTACCCAGGCGGCGACCCGGGCCGAGGGCAGTATTACCGAGGTCGGGAAAAATGCCCAGACAGCCTTGAAGGAAGCAGCCCAGACGCTTGAGAGCATGCAGAAAGAAGCGCAGGTTCTTTCAACAAAACTTCAGGCCATTTCCGATCAGGGTGCGCTTGAATTCTCTGCCATGAGCCGTGATGTGCGAACCGCCGCCGATTCGGTGACGACTGCAGGCCAGAAGCTTTCCAATCCCAAGGCCTTGTTGCTGGGGCCGGGTAAACAGCAGCCCGGGCCGGGAGAAAAACGATGATAAATATTCGCAAGCTTTTTTGGCTGTCACTGGCCCTGACTTTGTCTGGATGCGTTAATTTGGGACTGGGTGGAGACAAGGACGCGCCGTCGATCATCTACTACGTCATGGAAGATGCAGGGCGCACCATTTCTGCTGCGGCACCTGCACCACATTCCGTTTTGATGGCTGACACCCAGGCCGGGTCTTTCTACGACACCGATGACATGGCCTTCAGCAATCAGCCCGGAACCCGCGGTTATTACCTGTTCGCACGCTGGACCGAACGTCCGGGCAAGCGCTTTAGCGATTTGTTGCTGGGCCGTCTGGAACGCGAGAAAATCTTCGCTGCCGTAGCCCAGTCCGGCAGCAATACTCGCGGCGACTGGCTACTGACTACTGAAATCCTGGATTTTTACCACGATGCTGCCAAGCAGCCCGGCACGGCGCGCATGGAACTGCGTGCCGAAGTGATTGATTTGAATACCCGCACCCTGCTGGCCAGAAGAACGTTTACCCAGTCCGTGCCAGTATCCAGTTATGACGCCGCGGGTGCTCATAAAGCCTTCAATGAGGCAGTCACGCTTACGCTCAACGATGTGGGCGACTGGCTGAAAGGACTGGCAGACAAACATTGATAGGCTATATTGGGAGCACAACAACTGCGAGGAGGTGTTACATGGTTCGCTGGCTTGCTTTTATTGCCGTTCTGTTTTCACCGCTTGTTCAGGCGGATCAGGCCGAGAAGTTCGGCAACGTGGAAGTCCACTACAATGCAATGCTTAGCACGGACCTTATTCCGGAGGTGGCCAAGAACTACAAGATCGACCGTAGCCCGACCCGCGGAATTGTCACCGTCTCCGTCCTCAGGAAAAACGCCATGGGTGTGGCGCAACCCATTCCTGCGAATCTCAGTGCTTACATGGTCAACCTCAGCAATCAGCTGGGCAACATCGATATGCGCGAAATCAAGGAAGGCAGTGCTATTTATTATTTGGGCGAGTTTCGCGTCATCCCACCCAACACGCTGAAATTTACTGTTACGGTTGAGGTTAATGGCGACCCCAAGCGTGAAGTGAACTTTTCTCAGAAGTTTTACAAGTAGGCAGTGCAAGAAGAAGGGGTTATAGCACCAGCCGGAGCAGGCCCCAAACACCAAAACCCGCCACAAGTGCCCCGGCCACCATGCGTACGCCAGCTTGCTGCATGAAAGGCTGAAGCTGTTGCGCGAACAGTGCCATGCCCAGCAGATTCGGCAGGGTGCCCAAACCAAAGGCCAGCATCAGCGCCGCACCCGAAGTTGCGCTGCCGGCGGCGAGCGCGGCTACCAGCACCGAGTACACAAGTCCGCAGGGCAGCCACCCCCAGACCATGCCTGCTAACAGCGCGCCGGGGAGGCTCTTCACCGGCAGCAGTTTCTTGAACAGTGGTTGCAGGCGTGACCACAACGCGCCGCCGGCTTTTTCGAACACCAGTACCCAGCGGTTCCAGCCAGCCAAATACAAACCGAGCAGGATCATTACCGCTTGCGCCAGTGCGTACAACACAATCTGAAGCGAGTGAATTCCCAGCAGGTTGAGCGATGCGCCCAATGCGCCCGCCAGTGCGCCGAACAGTGTGTAGGATAGTACGCGGCCAATGTTGTAGCCCAGGTGCAGTCGGAACGGTGGTTTGCTGCCGTCGGTTCTAAAGGAGAATGCGGCGACGATGCCGCCGCACATGCCCACGCAATGTACGCCGCCCAAGAGGCCGACGAGCAATGCGGACAGGAGTGTAAATTCAGCCATTTGCGGGACTTGCCAGAAAGGTTAAACCGCTCATTACGAAAGACCTCGCCGATCAGGATCTTCGTCCCCGTTCAGGTTTGCCAAATCATCCCTGCCGGCCAGCCATACCAGAACAAGTACGGGTGCTCCGATCATGGCGGTGCCGGTAAAAAAGCTTGCCCAGCCGTAAGCGTCGACAAACTCTCCGGAAAAGCCGGCGATGAACTTGGGCAGCAGCAACATGACCGAAGTGAACAGCGCGTATTGCGTGGCCGAATAGGCCTGGTTGGTGAGCCCGGAGAGATAGGCGACGAAGGCGGAGGCGGCGATTCCCGCCGACAGGTTGTCGGCCGACACAGTGAACATCAACGCGCTCACGTCGTGACCGCGGCCAGCCAGCCACACGAACAGCAGATTGGTGGCAGCAGAAAGCACAGCGCCCAGGAAAAGCGTACGCATCACACCGATTCTTGCCGTGAGTATGCCGCCCAGCGCAGCGCCGGCGATGGTCATGATCACGCCGTACACTTTGGAGACAGTGGCTACCTCATCCTTGGTAAAACCCATCTCCTGATAGAAGGGATTGCTCATCACGCCCATCACCACGTCCGATATGCGATACACGGCAATCAAAGACAGAATCAGCAGCGCCTGCCATTTGAAGCGCTGCACGAAGTCGACGAAGGGGGACAGCACCGCGCTGTAAAGCCAGGCCGTCACGGTCAGTGTCTTGCCTGACAAACCCGCGGCGGAAAATTTCTCGCGCGCACTGGCCTCGCGTTCCAGTGTGGCGGAAGTGAACTGCTTCTCGGGCTCGCGAATGATGAGTGTTGTCGCGATGCCTACTGCCATCAGCGCGGCCATTACCGTGTAAGCCACTTGCCAGGGGTGGAAGTCGTAGGTCGTTTCAGAAGGGTCGACTGCGGCGGCGATCCACAGCGCCCCCGCACCCGCGGTAATCATGGCGATTCGGTAACCTGCCTGATATGTAGCCGCCATTGCCCCCTGTTTTTCCGTTTCCACCGCTTCAATGCGGTAGGCATCGAGCGCGATGTCCTGAGTGGCTGAGGCAAACGCCACTGCCAGTGCAAAGAACACCATGTGGGTCAGGTTCAGCACCGGGTCGGTATTTGCCATGCCCAGCAGCGCCAGCGCAATACAGACTTGCGACAAAAGCAGCCATGCGCGACGGCGGCCCAATCGTGCAGTCAGAAATGGCAAAGGCAGGCGGTCAACCAGCGGCGACCAAAAAAACTTGAATCCGTAAGCCAGCCCCACCCAAGATAAATGTCCGATGGTGGCACGCTCGATGCCAGCTTCCGACAGCCAGAATGACAGCGTACCCAACACCAAGAGCAGTGGCAGCCCAGCGGAAAAACCCAGGAACAGCATGCCGATGACGCGGGGGTGGGTGTAAACCTTGAAGGCGGCAAGCCAGGGATGTGTATCGCGATGGGGTTGGTTCTTGGAAACGGACATGTCCAGAAGAAAGCTTGCGCGTTGTTATTATGGGGGCAAACCGAATCTTGCCGTGAGCTTCGCTTGAAAGCAATGTGCAAAAAAACAGGGGCCCTAACCGGGGCCCCTGGCATGGGTTATTGCTTTTGCTATTGGGCGCTTTATTCCTTGCCCAAGGCAAAGCTCTGCACGGCGCTGTCAAACACGGCCTTGTCGATCTTGCCCTTGGGGCCATGGAACACCACCATGTACTGGCGGCCATCCTTGAGATATTGAGCGGTGTGCTTTTCGAACTCTTTATCGCCATCCTTCCAGCCGGTCAGGATGTAGTTGCCGGTTTCGCCGCCGATGTTAATCGAGCTTTCCGATAGCACTTTGAAGTCGTTTTTTTCATAACGCTTGGCCTCTGCGCCGATGCGCCATTTTTCAAAATCGACGAGGGTGAAAGTCGCCGGCTGCACGGCACGCAGGTACACACCCTCCAAGGTTGCGCCGGTTTTGGCGTCCTTGAAGAAGAGCATCAGCAGCTTTTCGTCGATATCCTTGTAGCCAGGCTGCCAGCCTTGCGGAACATTCATTTCAAAGCGGGTGCCGAGAAGTTTTACGGAATCCGCCGCGACGGCGGGAAATACAGAAGTTACGGCCAGCAGTCCCATCACGAACATCAATTTCTTAGCGCCATTCATATGCTTCTCCTCCATGGTTGTTGGTTTGCCTCAGCCCGCAAGGTCAGTAGATGCATGAGCACTTCTGACAGATATCTAAAACTTAAGAATTCTTAATGTAACTTGCTGTTTTGTTATCGAAAGTTTCGGGGTGGCAAGAGCGTTTTAGGGCATGGGCGCACTAAATGGAATAGTCGTAATCAACTATGAGCGGAGCGTGGTCGGAAAAGCGCTGGTCTTTGTAAACATTTGCCGACCGGGCCTTCGCTGCAATGCCTGGTGTGGCAATCTGGTAATCGATGCGCCAGCCTACATTCCTGGCCCAGGCCTGGCCGCGGTTGCTCCACCAGGTATAGGCTTCGCCGGTATGTTCCGGGTAGAGTTTGCGATAGACGTCGACCCAGCCCAGTTCATCGAACAGCCGTGTCATCCAGGCGCGCTCTTCGGGCAGGAAGCCGGAGTTTTTCTGGTTGGACTTCCAGTTCTTGAGGTCGATTTCGCGGTGGGCGATGTTCCAGTCGCCGCAGATGACGATTTCGCGACCGGATTTCATGAGGTTTTCCAGATGCGGGAAGAAAACGTCCAGAAAACGGAACTTGGCCTGCTGGCGTTCTTCGGAACTTGAACCGGAAGGCTGGTAAAGTGAAATGACGGCAACTTTGCCACCACTCAAATTATCGTAGCTGGCCTCGATGTAGCGGCCCTCGGCATCGAATTCGGCCACGCCCAGGCCTTCGACAATAATTTTTGGGGCGGGGCGGGTGTAGATGCCCACGCCGCTGTACCCTTTCTTTTCTGCATAGTGGAAATGGCCGGCAAGGCCATCGCAGGCCAGAAATTCCGGTCGCATGTCGGCTTCCTGCGCCTTGAGTTCCTGCACGCACACCATGTCGGCCTGTTGTGCGCGCAGCCAGTCAAAAAAGCCTTTTGTCGCGGCGGAGCGGATGCCGTTCAGGTTGGCCGATATAATTCGCATTGGTATCAGGTTAAGAAGCTTAAAAAATGTCCGATTACAAAACCGGGTTTCTGAAATTCGCCATCGAGTCGCAGGTGTTGTGCTTTGGGGAGTTCAAGACCAAGGCAGGGCGGCTGTCACCGTATTTTTTTAATGCCGGCTTGTTCAATGACGGCGACAAACTCAGAAAACTGGGTGAATTCTACGCCAAAGCCATTGTCGATTCAGGCATTGAGTTCGATGTGCTGTTTGGCCCTGCATACAAAGGTATTCCGCTGGCTGCAAGCGTGGCCATTGCACTGTCCTGCATGGGCCGCAACGTGCCCTTTTCCTTTAACCGGAAGGAGGCAAAGGATCATGGCGAAGGCGGCACGGTGGTGGGGGCGGAACTGAAAGGCCGCGTCCTGATCGTAGATGATGTGATTTCGGCCGGGACATCGGTGCGCGAATCGGTGGAGTTGATACAGACGCATGGGGCGATTCCTGCCGGTGTGGTGATTGCGCTGGACCGAATGGAACGCGGCCAGGGCGAGAAATCAGCGGTGCAGGAAGTGCGCGAACAAAATGGCATGCCGGTGACGGCTGTGGTTACTTTGGATGATTTGATCGGTTACCTCGGAACCGATCCGGCCTGGGAGGAACGTTTGAATGCAGTATCCAAATATCGTGAACAATACGGCGTCTAAATTATTGTTGGGGCTGTTGTTGGGCGTTGTCGCACTTTCTGCGCAAGCCAAGATGTACAAGTGGGTGGACCCCCAGGGTAACGTGCATTACACCGATGCCCTTCCGCCCACTGCAGCGGCGCAGGGAAATGCCGAGATCAGCAATACCGGCAATGTCGTCAAAAAGACCGAATCGGCGGGAGAGAGGGAAAAGCGCCTGGCTGCTGAGGCGGTTGAGGCAGAGCGCAGGAAGCATGTCGAAGAACAGGCGCGCAAGGACCGTGCACTGCTTGCCACCTATACCTCTGAAAAGGAAATCGACCTCGCGCGCGATCGTACGATTGAGCACCACAAGCTTGCCATCGATAGCGCGAATAGCCGCCTGAAACAGATTCAGCCCGAAATGGATGAACTTCAAAAAAAGATGAAGATGGCAACAAAGGGGGGCAAAGCGGCGCCTGCTCACCTCCAGAAGCAATACGATGCGAAGAAGGAAGAAATGGATGGAATCAGCCTATCCATCAAAACCAGCGAAAATGAGATATCTGAGACGTATTACCGCTATGAGGCTGACAAGCAGCGTTTTCACGAAATTAGTGTGAAGCGCTAACCACCGTCATTCGGCCCACCAATTTGAACAAACAGGGCCGGATGATTTCCCGGAAATACCTTAAAGAAGAATGGCCGCTGTTTGCCGCTTTGGCGGCAGGCGTGGCCGGCTTTACTTTAGAGCACGCAGCACTTGATGCGGGGGGGGCGGTATTGTGGTCCTTGTTCGGCCTGGTGCTGGCTGCCGTCATCGGCGTGGCTTTCCGTATTGCGCATCATGCCGAAGTGCTGGCTGTACGCCTGGGCGAGCCTTATGGCACCCTGGTCCTGACGGTGTCAGCGGTTTCGGTGGAAGTGGTGATCCTGGTGGCAATGCTTACGGACAGCCACAGCCCCACACTGGCTCGCGACACTGTGTTTTCTGCGGTCATGCTCGACATCAACGGCATTCTTGGTATTGCTTCCATCATCGGCGGCTTGCATCACGGATCGCAGAAATACAATACCGGCTCGGCCAACTCCTATCTCGCCATGCTGCTTACCGCCCTGGGTCTGGGCATGTTTATTCCCGACTTCGTGTCGGAAGCGCATTGGCCAGCCTACTCGGCTTTCTCGGTGGGCATCATGGCCTTGCTCTATGTCGCCTTCCTGCGCCTGCAAACCGTGGAGCATCGCGAGTTTTTTGAATACGGCAAGATCGAGCACGAGGCCCACGACATTTCAGGCAGTCCAAACTGGACGCATGCTACCGTGCTGGTTGGTTCGGTGGTGCTGGTGGGACTGCTGTCCGAGATCCTGTCGGTGCTGCTGGGCGTGGGCTTGCAAGGCTCCGGCCTGCCGATGACCATCCCCGCCGTGATGGTGGCGCTGATTTCCGCCAGCCCCGAATTCATGGCCGCCATCAACGCCGCGCGCAGCGACCGCATGCAGACCACGGTCAACATCGCGCTGGGCGCCTCGCTCGCCACTGTGCTCCTGACTCTACCGGTGATCGAAGGCATCGCACTTTTCACAGGCGACCGCATCGTGATGGCGCTGACGCCGATCCAGGCCGGCATGCTGCTGGTGACGCTGCTGGTGTCGATGAACAACCTGCACGATGGCGAATCCAACGCCATCGAAGGCATGAGCAACCTCGCGCTGTTCGCGGGCTTCGTGGCGATGACGGTGATGGGGCTTTTTTAGGTGCCGAGTTTTTTTGTCAGAATTTCGTTGACCTGCGCCGGGTTGGCCTTGC
>JAHENE010000207.1 GCA_024643305.1 Thiobacillaceae bacterium
ATCGAGTATTTTCTGCGCGCGCCGGCAGCCCGGCCACGCTCATGAAGGTGACGATGTCCTCCGGCTTTGCATCGACCAGCACTTTCTTGAAATTTGGATGCGCGTCGCCCTCTTCCGTGACGGCGAATGGCGTGCCTATCTGGACAGCGCTCGCGCCCATCGCCAACAGGGCGGCCACCTGTTCATGGGTATTGATGCCGCCGGCCAGAATGACGGGAATACGCTCGCGCTCGATTTTCAATTCCTGGTAGAGGTCGAACACACCTTTCAGCACACCGGCAAAATCAAAACGCGGGTCCCCAACGTCCTCGATCTTGGTCGCGCCCAAGTGTCCGCCCGCATGGCGCGGGTGCTCGATAATGATCGCATCGGGAAGCCGGTTTTTGCGCATCCACTTCTTCAGCACAATCGAAACACCGCGCACATCCGACAGGATCGGAATCAGCGCCACATCCGGATAGCCTTCCGTCATATCCGGCAAGTCCAGCGGCAGGCCCGCGCCCATGACAATCGCCTGAGCGCCCGACTCGCAGGCTTGGCGTACATAGGCGGCATGTTCCGCCACGGCCTTCATCACGTTCACGGCAATCAGGCCATGTCCCTGCGCCGTTTCCAGCGCCATGCGGATTTCGCGGTCCAGGGCAAGCAGGTTCAATGCATCCAGGGTTTCCTTCTCAGGCCTGTGCCCGGCCTTCTCCATCAGGTCAGGATGGTGATGGCGAAGATCAATGCTGGCAATCGTTCCCACGCCGCCGGCATTCGCTACCGCACCTGCCAGACGATGCGCAGAGACGCCCACGCCCATGCCGCCCTGCACGATGGGAAGAAGCTTTTTTCCTTTTATGGAGAAATTCGGAAGTTCAGTTGGGCTCATGGCAGTTCCTCATGCCAGTCTGACAGAAAACAATAATAACACGACCTTTTTGTCCATTTATAACAATACTCCGTGACTGTCCCCATGGCAGCTGATTCAGGATGACTCCGGGCGCACTGAACACCCTGCTAAAATGGCACTCTTTTTAAGAACCCGCGCTCTTTAAACATGTTTACCGGAATCATCCAGTCAGTTGGGAAAATCCACGAGTACGAGGCGCGCGGCAACGATGCGCGCATGGTGATTGACGCCGACGGTCTGGGCTTGGACGATGTCGCCACCGGCGACAGCATTGCGGTCAACGGCGTATGCCTGACCGTTATTGCGCTGACGCCCGGCACATTCTCGGTAGATGTGTCGGCCGAAACCCTGCGTTGTACCGAAGGCTTTATTCCCGGTGCTGAAGTCAACCTGGAAAAGGCCATGCGCCCCATTGATCGTCTCGGTGGCCACATCGTTTCCGGACATGTTGATGGCGTCGGTACAGTCGCCAAATTTGAAGCCATTGGCGAGTCGCACCTGCTGGCCATTGATGCGCCCGATCAACTCGCACGCTATATTGCAGCCAAGGGCTCGATTACCGTGCAAGGCGTATCGCTTACCGTAAACCGCGTTGAGGGTGTGCGCTTTGACATCAACCTGATTCCGCACACGCTTGCCATGACAACCTTGAAACACCTCAAGCCGGGCAGCCGCGTCAATCTGGAAATCGACATGGTCGCGCGCTACGTGGAACGCCTGACGCAATACATGAACCCATCGGATACGAATTAAATTATGAGTCTCGCGCCCATTACTGAAATTATCTCGGAGCTGAAAGCCGGCCGCATGGTCGTGCTGGTGGACGAGGAAGACCGCGAAAACGAAGGCGACCTGGTCATGGCCGCCGAGCATGTTACAGCGGATGCCATCAACTTCATGGCCAAGCACGGCCGCGGCCTGGTCTGCCTGACTCTGACCGATGCCCGATGCCGCCAGCTTGGTTTGAAGCAGATGGTCAGCGACAACCAAACGCCGCACGGCACCGCCTTCACGGTTTCCATCGAGGCTGCCGAGGGTGTCACCACCGGCATTTCCGCGCAGGACCGCGCCGTCACTATCCAGGCGGCGGTGGCGCGCGAAGCCAAAGCCAGCGACATCATTCAGCCGGGACACATCTTTCCGCTGCGCGCTCAACCGGGCGGCGTGCTGATGCGCGCAGGTCACACCGAAGCTGGCTGCGACCTGGCCCAGCTTGCCGGCCTCGAACCCGCCTCGGTAATTTGTGAGATTCTCAAGGACGACGGGACCATGGCGCGTCTGCCCGACCTGATCCCGTTCGCGCAGGAGCATGGCCTGAAGATCGGCGCCATTGCCGACCTCATTCACTACCGCAACCAGACCGAAAGTCTGGTCGAGCGTGTGTCCGACCGTCTGGTTCAAACCGTGTACGGCGCCTTCCGGCTACTGGCCTATCGCGACAGCACCAACAGCGAAACCCATCTCGCGCTGGTCAAGGGCGAAATCCATGCCGACAAGGAAACTCTGGTGCGCGTGCACGAACCCCTGAGCGTGATGGATTTTCTCGACGTCACCGGCAGCGGACATTCCTGGCCCATCATGGGTGCACTGGAGCGCATTGCAGAATCTCAGTCCGGCGTGATCGTGCTGCTGCACCGCCCGGAAACTGCCGACGCATTACTGGGTCGAATCAATCCACAGGCACAACAGGCAACACCAAAGAAAGTCGACCTGCGCGACTACGGCATCGGCGCGCAGATTTTGAAGGACATCGGCGTAGGCAAAATGAAGCTGCTTTCAAAACCGCTCAACATGCCTGCAATGGACGGATTCGGCCTGGAAGTCACAGGCTATGTAGAGCACAGCTGAAAGGAATAAAACATGGGAACGAACACGAGTTTTTCTGAACTTGACCCCGTCTACGATGGCAAGGAAATCAGAGTCGGCATTACCATGAGCCGGTTCAACCGGGATATCTGCGAGGGGCTCTTGTCGGCCTGCGAACGGGAGTTGCTGAAACTTGGCGTCGCCAAGGAGAACATTACCCTGATCAGCGTTCCGGGTGCCCTGGAACACACCATCGCACTGAAAAAAATGGCAGACAGCGGCAAGTTCGATTCTCTGATCGCCATTGGCTCCATCGTGCGAGGTGAGACCTATCATTTTGAAATCGTCGCCAATGAATCCGCGCGCGGCATTACCAACGTGCAGCTTCAGACCAACGTTCCCATCGTTAACGCCGTGCTTACCCTGAATACCGATTACCAGGGTTATGAGCGCATGATGGAAAAAGGTACCGATGCTGCGCGCGTGGCGGTGGAGATGGCCAACCTGATGAAACGTATATGAAACCTGTGGCCAAGGGCGGCTCGCGCAGCCTGTCGCGCGAATATGCCCTGCGTGCGTTATACGCGCAGCACATGACCGGCCAGGACCCCGTGGATGTAGCTGCACATGTGCGCGATGACATGGACTTCAAAAAAGCCAACGCAGCATATTTCGAAGCCCTGTTTCAGGGTGTGCTAAAGGAAACTGCCGATCTGGAACTGAAACTCACCCCGCATCTGGACCGAAGCATGGGCGAGCTTTCCCCTATAGAGCGCGGTATCCTGCTCCTGGGCGCGCATGAACTGATCAATTGTCCGGATGTGCCCTACCGGGTTGCCATCAACGAGGCTGTCGAACTGGCAAAAAAATATGGCGGCACCGACGGCCACAAATATGTCAACGGCGTGCTCGACAAACTGGCCAAGCTCATGCGGCCGGACGAATTTGGCACCTCGGACAGGCAAACCCAAAAACTCAAGAAATAACCGCAGAGTTCGCGGAGTTAACTGTTATGCGTACGCTTAACACTTCTGGACATGTCTCTTGTGGTTTTGCTCTGCGAACTTTGCGGCTAATCAGCCATGCCCGGCGAATTTGATCTCATCGCCAAATTCTTCACCCGCCCCACCACCCATGCGGTGCTGGGGGTGGGAGACGATTGCGCGCTGATCGCCCCCACCCCCGGCATGGAACTCGCTATTTCCACAGACATGCTGATCGCGGGTCGCCATTTCATGCCATCGGACG
>JAHENE010000208.1 GCA_024643305.1 Thiobacillaceae bacterium
CGGCGCGCGACGCTGCCTCTGCCCCAGACGCGCGGCCGCTTGCGGCGTGTCTCTAAAAACCGGCTCACCGTACTGTACAGCCCGTATCCACCGATTCCCAGCAGCGGCAGCCCCAGGCCCTGAGGCACCTGGCGCGGGATAAGAAAGAGCACGGCAAACATGAGCACAGAGATAAAGCTGGTAAACGTCTGTGCGGCCAGCACGCGCAGGTCGGCGTTTTCTTCGCGCGTGATCACGTCAACGTTCAGCGACAGGCTCACAAAGAGCAAGCCTATAAGTGTGGCCGCCGCCGTGCCGATCATCAGATAAAAATCGTGCCAGCCTTCAACCGCCTGAGCGAATGCTTCCATATCGTTCTCCTAACTGGCTGCCTATTTCTGTCTGCCAAGCTCTACCAAATGCCGGGGATTAACCGGTAAGGTACTGCTTCTGGCGATCAGCCGGGCATGATACGCTTCCGTTGAATCGCCGTAAAAGGCCTCGAAGCTATGCAGCCCAGGAAACGGTGTCCCGATGAAGAAGCGCCTGACCAGCCAGAAAGACTAGCCCGACAACACACACATAGGCGAACACGTCACCAATCCGGCTGTAGATCGTCGTGACGCCATGGGTTGGAATGGTAGTAAGCATGATGCCGCTGCTGTTGGTAAAGTAATTCTGACTGGCAAGTATCCGTCCTTCGTAATCAGTAATCGTCGAAATGCCGTGGCCAGCCGGGCGCACCATTGAAAAACCGTTTTCGATAGCGCGGTACGTCGCTGTGACCGCGTCCTCCGACTCCCACGGGTGAAAATCGTTATATGGCGCGATCAGGACATCCACGCCATTTTCTCCTGCCTGCCGGATGAGCGACGGAAAATGCAGATCGTTGCAGATCGCGGTGCTCAGACGGCCATAGGGCGTGTCCGCGACCGGTAGTTGTCCATCGCCGGAAATAACAACGTAGCTTTCGGTAGGAAACACTGGGTAAGTCTTGTCATACGTCCAGCGGATCGCACCGGTGTTGTCCACCAGGATGGATTGATTGAGAATAAAGTGTTGCGCCTGGGTACGCGTGAGAACGCCGAACGAAACTTCCAGATAGGCATCGTACTCCTTCGCCAGCGCGGCAACCCGGTCTAACGTGCTCTGCTTATCTTCCTCAAGGACTGTTGCCGCACCTTCTTCCCAAGCCACGATCTTCGCGCCGCCGCGCAGGGCTGTTTCGGTACGCGCCAGCATTTGGTCCACCGTGGCTGCGAATTGTGGACGAGCGGCGGCGCGTTCCGCATCGGTGGATTGGTTGAATGTCACCCAGTCGATGCCGCTGTTCGCTTGTTGATAGAGGGTGTTGTCGAGCGTGATGGTTGCCGCTTCAATGCTCGGCGCGGACGGCGCGAAAAAGTTCAGCCGCGCACTGCCGAAGAGGAAAACCGCGAGCAGCACTGCCGCGAAGACTCCCATAACACCTCGCACTGGTCGCCAGTCGAAACCATGTTCCCATAGCGCATTCACGGTCGAAGCAAACCACATCATGAGGAAGGTTATTCCCCACATTCCGGTGATGGAAAGGACCTGCATCAGCGCGAGACTATCGTACTGGGAGTAGGCAGGCGACCCAGTGGAATTGATGACCTTGCCCAGGGACATCAACCAATCTACTGATGTAAACGCCAGTGGGAAGACGAGCACGCGCGCCCATAGGCTCAAGCGCGAGCCAATCAGGCGGTCAGCGATGTAGGGCAGGGTATACATCACTCCTCTGATCAGTGGGAAGACAATTACGCCATAGATGAATGCTCCCACGCTGCTGGCCTCACCTCCACGCATAGCAATGGCAATGCCGATTGCATATGCAACGAAGATCAGCGGCAGGGCAATCCATGCGCGCTTGGAAGTGCGCACAAAGCGCAACAGAAATACGGGCGCCAACCATGCTGCCAGTGGAATTACTGTCTGAATCGTTGTGAACGGCAACAGCATGAATCCGATTAGTAACCACAGCCAAGCCAAACCATCAACTTGAGCGTTTCGCAAGGGATCAGAAGAGTTAGTTTGGCCCATATGGTTCGTCATAACATGTTCCTTTCTGTAGTCAGATCGGTTTGGCTCAGCGGCGGTCGTGCGACGCATCTTCCATGATTGGAAGATAATTGAGCAAAGGATGGGTTACGCCTAAATCTCCCCTGTACTTAAGGGCTGTTCCTGGTTCGGCTGGTAGCCAAGCCGACCGCGTGTCAGAATAAGAATCAGAAGTGCCAGCACAAGATTTCCGATAGCGAAGGGCAGGTTCGTGCTGGTCACAATTGGGGCAGAAAAGAGTGGTTGCACGGTAGAACCAAAGGTATCAAAGCTGGCATGCAGCAAAATGGCGATGAATACACTTCCTCCGGTATGGTTGAAGACCCAGGTAAAAATGATGGCCAAGGCCATAACCAACAGGAAAAAAATGGGTAAATTAATATAGAAGGCAGATAAAACAGTGCTTGCCCCTCCCTTTTGAGCCGATGTAAGGAACTCCGGCAAGTGCCAGAATGTCCACAAGACACCCAGGAGCAGGGTCGCCCGCAACGCACCATAGCGGGATTGCATACGCGGCAGTGCGAAGCCGCGCCATCCGATTTCCTCGCCCAGCGGCCCTCCCCCAAAAAAGATAAGGATAAAGAGAAACGGATACCTCACCAGAAAGTATTGGGGAAGACCTTGAAAGCTCGCCGCCGCTCCCGGTAGGACAAGCATCCCAAGCAACATCACCGCTGGAATGCCCAGCAGGATGAACACATACCACTGCCAGCCTGCGCGCAATTGTCTAAGGCGGCTTCTTAGGTTAAGCCATCCTTCTTTCCCTTCAGTGATGCGGAACATGATGTATGCAGCCAGGGTTGGTCCGAACGTGTGGAGAGCGAAGACAATTGTGTATAACGTGGCTTTGGGCAGGATGCCCCAATCTGAAAGCATAAAGGGTATATTTATGATCCAGGAGAATGCGTACGCCATAAAGAAGAAAGAGAACAAGGGATGCTCCTGCATCCATTGTTGCAGGCTCCTGGAACCAGATGTTGATTGAGTGGATGCCTTTGAAGTGTTCATGAAAACCATCCTTTATGTACGTGAGGTTTAGCTTTGGTTTGTTATGTTTCTCATATGAACAAAGATCAAAACGGGCCAAGCCGCCAATGGGATCACAGTCTGCACCGTTGTGAATGGCAACAGTATGAATCCGATTAGTAACCATAACCAGCATAGGCGGTTGGCTTGAACATTTTGCAAGTGAGCAGATGGGTTAATTCGACTCTCGTTGTTTGTCATGGCATGCTCCTTGCTTAAATCTATTTCTTGAAAAATTCAATGGCCTTCTCCCATGAATCTGTCCGCGCATGTGCATTGCCTTCCAAAGTGCCACCAATAGACAACACAAGTCTGGGGGCCATCTTGGCCGTCGTCTCACCCGACGGGAACACATACGGCACATAATACGGTTCGCCCGCATCTTCATAAACAACCAAATCGTAGCAATGGTGATAGTTGTGTTCTCGTAAGGTATTCATGATCTCGACACTGCCATCGTATGTATTCCACATGCCGCATTGTTTGCTGGTAAACAACATCAGATCGGCTTGTGCATTTTCTATCTTGATCCGTGCGGCTTCTTTGTTTTGTGCAGCATGCAAACCCTTCTGATATGTGTCGGTGAACTGGAAGGGCTTGTTCTTGATGAAGCCACTGATCATACTGGCAAATACCCAGCGATTCTTCAATTGGATAAAAGGCAGGGATTTTCCTTCGTAGGTCCAGGATGAAACATTCTTGAAGGCGAGCCCTTGGAAGCAATAGGCATGTGGGGCAAAAACTGCCACCTTGGTGATGAAAGGATACCTGGATGCCAGAATCAGCGCCAGCTCAGCACCTTTCGACATGCCCAGAATCCAGACTTCTTTTCCGCTGGTGATTGGATTGTTC
>JAHENE010000020.1 GCA_024643305.1 Thiobacillaceae bacterium
CAAGAGCCAGGCTGCACGCACCCGTGCTTTGGCTGAATTTAAAACCGGAAAACTGCAAGTATTGTGCGCAACAGACATCGCCGCGCGCGGTATCGACATCAGCGAACTGCCGCATGTGGTTAACTTTGAACTGCCCAACGTGCCGGAAGATTACGTGCACCGCATTGGCCACACCGGCCGCGCGGGCAGCACCGGCTCGGCGCTGTCGCTGGTGGACAGCGAGGAAATGGGTTATCTGAAAGACATCGAAAAACTCATCAAGCGCAACATCGTGCGCGTGGAAGTCGAAGGCTTTGTGCCGACACCGCGCCCGGCTGCGTCACCTGACGAGCGTGGCGAACGCATGCCCTCTCAAAATCGTCCGGGGCAGAATCGGCCGCAGCAGAATAAAGGGCAACGTGGCAGGGAACAGCAGGGCAGGGGCCAGCAAAGCCGCGATGCCCGCAACAAGCCTGCTGCAAGCCGCCAGGATGCACCTGCCGGCACGGGCGACAGGCCCCAACGTGCGGCTGCACCGCAAAGGCCCGCGCAGTCTGGCCGTAAGACCCATCCCCAGCCGGCATTGTTCTCATCCAAGCCGGGTTCGCGCGGACGCTAGGACACAGCTAGATACGTTTCTGGATGTTTAATGCAGGTTAAAAAGGGGGCTTTTCAGCCCCCTTTTTTTATTCGTTCGTGACGATGAAACTGGATGTACCTACGACAACACCCGATAGATTTCCCATCGGCTTGTCCCGGAAACGACAAAGGGTTCAAGGTCTTTGCCCCACTGCTTATGCGCTTCGATCTTGGCAAGTTGATCCCATGTCTGGTTGAGTTGAGCAAGGTCGTCAATAAGATGTTCCGCCTGGATGGTTGATTCCAGCGCACCAATGGAGCCGGTAAGCAGGCGCATCTTGTCCGGGGTGAATCCAGCCTGGGGTGCGATTTCCTTCATCCAGCGTTGCAGGTGGTCAATTACAGTCTACTTGTGTCCAAATTTGGCATCGATACTCCAACGGGCAATCATCATGACAATTCTCCCTTGCAATGGTTACGGTAGGGCCAACGGTCTTCAATCCTAGACAAAGCACAGGGGACTTCAAGCTTTAGTTTCCTTCCCTGGAGGGCATGCCACACAAAAAAAGGACGCGCAGGCAGTTCGTATTCTTACTCGAACGAAGCCATGCAGAAGGCCGAAAAAAAGCCTGCTCAAGCGGGCTTTTTTGCCAAGGCTTTTGAGGTTACGAAATAGAAGAGGGGGATGGTCAAGGCGAACCCCACAATCAGAAAAATCAGGCCGTAATGTTCAAAACGGAAAGGTTCGGGAAGGACGTCGACGTTGGCGAACAGTTTTGCAAGCCCTAGTCCAGCCAACAGCATGCCAATAAAGTCCAGCAGCAAGAGCATGGGCGGGAAGGGCAGTTTCTTTTCTTGAACCATGGGTGACTATTTCTGGGCCTTGCCAGCCATTTCAGCCTTTACGCCCCTGAACACCGGGCCCCATGCGGGATGGCCGGATTCTGTCTGGCCCAATTCGAATTTGGGGTCGAGTTGCAATACATCGCGGAATTCGTCGCGGCATTGGGCTTCGCGTCCGTACGAGCAATGCACAAAGGCCAGGTATTTGTGCGCGACGACCTTGTCTGAATTCAGCAGCAAGCCCGCATCCAGTGCGCCTTGCAATAGCTTCTGCGCGCTTTTGTGGTTGCCGTCCTCATAAGCGCGAATTCCGGCAGAAAGGTCTTGTTCAGCCTTGCGTGGCGCAAGCTTGTCCAGGCCGGTGTCGCGCACGATCGACGATGAGCACGCCGTCATCAGCAGGGCAGTGCAGAAGGCCAGAGCAAGCGCGCAGCTTGTGTTTAGTTTTTGGTTCATTTGAATTTATGCTTGATCTTCAACGACTGGTCTGCTGTCACATTCACTTTAACACGGTAGGGCGCGAATGTGCCGTTGCGGATTTCTATGTCGTGTGTTCCTGGCGAGAGTGCCAGCCGGTTTAGCGGGGGAGATATGCCGGCTTTTTTCCCGTCAACGTAAACTTCGCCCCAAGGGGTGATGGCAAGGCTTGCCGTGGCGTTTGCTGATGATCCGGCAGATTGGCTTGATGTTGAAGAGTGTGTTGCCGAGGAGGAAACTTTGGCTTTGCTGGACGCCTGGGGAGATTCCTTGCCGGTTTGTTTTGTCGGCGTTTTCGTCTGCTTGCTCGCATTTTCGTCGCCGGGTGCCTGGGCAAGCTGATCGGGCAGCGCGGGTGCATGGATTTTTCCGGGCAGTTGCGATATGGCAAGCGCGACGAAGATCAGCACGGGTATGGCCAGCAAAAGAAGATTGCGTTTGCTCCCGCCCGTGGGCCTGGAAGATTGTTCCGCCATGGTATTGCTGTGGCTGGAGCGGGGTGGCAGAAGATCCGTTTTGACGTCGAGCGGGTCGTCGTCTGGCACGGCGTTCTGATCGGTATGGCTGGCAGGGCTTTGTTGGGGGGGTATTGCTGCCGGGCTGGCTGCGTCTGGTTTCTGCGTATCTCTGGAAACACGGATTTCGTATTTTCTGAGTTCCCGGGCGATTTCCTTGGCGGTCTGGTATCTGTCTTCCGGACGCTTGGCAAGGGCCTTGGACACGATGGTGTCAAACTCCACCGGCACCCGGGCATTGAGCACGCTCGGCAAGATCGGCTCTTCGTTCAGGATCTTGTACATGATGGCGCTGAGGTTGTCGCCGTTGAAGGGCGTGGTGCCGGTCAGCATTTCGTAAAGCATTGCGCCAAGCGAGAAAATGTCCGCCCTGCCATCCACGGCCTTGCCGGCCACCTGTTCCGGCGCCATGTATTTGGGCGAGCCCAGCACCGTGCCAGCCTGGGTGCGCGAGCCGGTAGGAATGGAGGCAATGCCGAAATCCATGATTTTGACGTCGCGGTTGCGCGTAATCATGATGTTGGCGGGCTTGATGTCGCGGTGCACCACGCCATTCTCGTGCGCATAATTAAGCGCCATTGCGACATGGGCCACAATCGAGCAGATGCGTTTTGGAGGCAGCACCACGCCGGAGTCGAGTACGTCGCGCAGGGTTTCGCCTTCGATGTACTCCATGGCAATGTAGGCAGCTTCTTCGGTTTCGCCCACGTCGTATATGGTGACGATATTGGGGTGATTCAGGCGACCGGCGGACTTGGCCTCGCGAAAGAAGCGTTCCTCGAATTCGGCGCGTTCTTCCTTTGAAAGTTGGAGATTGATGGTCTTGATGGCGACAATGCGTTCGATTACGGGGTCGACCGCTTTGTAGACAGTACCCATCGCACCTTGCCCCATTACGGAGGTGATTTCGTAGCGACCGATTTTCTTGTGGTTGACCATACGTGATTAAGGCTTCTAAGAGGACTTGCTTTGGGCCGTTCGATGGTGTGAGAATTGGTAAACGATTATAACAAACCATAAAGAAAGAACTGCGGACGTGCCTACCGAAACTACACCATTAGCGCTTGAAATCGCAGCCGAAACGGATGTCGGCCAGATACGCAACCTGAACGAGGACAGTATCGCCACAGATGACAGGCTGTGCCTCCTGGTGCTGGCAGACGGTATGGGCGGTTACAAGGCGGGCAATGTGGCCAGCGCCCTGGCTGCCCGCTCCATTACGGAGCTGGTTTCGGAAGACCTGAAAGACAAACCCGAAGCCAATATT
Organism: Thiobacillaceae bacterium; assembly: GCA_024643305.1. GTDB lineage: Bacteria > Pseudomonadota > Gammaproteobacteria > Burkholderiales > Thiobacillaceae > UBA6918. The sequence goes on from JAHENE010000020.1 coordinate 3,661, forward strand.
GCCTCATCCGTCAGTCAGGCCATCAAGGCGGCCAACCGTCTGATTTTTCAGGAAAGCCAGAATTTATCCAAAAACGCTCAAGGCAGTATCCAGCCACAGGTCATGGGTTCGACGGTTGCGCTCCTTCAAATGCATGGAGATCAGGTCACCATCGCACATGTGGGCGATTCTCGAGTTTACAGGCTGAGAAACGGACGCCTTGAGTTGATGACCCACGACCATTCGCTGCTGCAGGAGCAGATTGACCTGGGCATGGTCAGCGCCAAGGATGCAGAAACTTCTCACAACCGCCATCTGGTAACGCGCGGACTGGGACTCAAGGAAGATGTCGAAGCAAGCATTAGCGAGAACGCTGCCCAGGTTGATGACATTTACCTGCTATGCTCGGATGGCCTGAATGACATGGTGGACGATACTGATATCGAGTTGGTGCTCAACTCGCTGCAGGCAAATTTACCGCTGGCAGCCCGGCAACTGGTGATGATTGCCAACGACAATGGAGGAGAAGACAACGTTTCAGTGATCTTGGCGAAAGTCAGGATGCAGCAGACTGCTTCTCAAAATATAAGCTCTTTTTTCTCCCGGCTTCTGGGCCGCTAATCGAACATGGCAAAACTGATTCTTACCGTTGATGGCGAAGTCACCGGAAACTGCTTTATCGACACGCCACGATTTACCATCGGCACCATGGCCGGCAGCAACCTTCAGCTTAATTATCCGGGCGTCAGCCGGGCTCATGCCATTATCATTTCAGTCGGAAACGATGACATTCTCGAAGACATGAACAGCACCAACGGCACGCTGGTAAATGGCAAGAAAATTACCCGGCACATCCTGCAGCATGACGATGTCATCGAAATTGCCAACTGCCAGATTCGCTATCGCAGCCACAAGGCGGTGAGCGGCCCGAGCCTGGACAGAACGATGGTAATCAAGGGGCTTGCTCCCGAAGAGTTGGGAATTCAGCCTCAGACCGAATCCCAGGACCGGGCCATGGCCAAGAAAAAGGGGCAATCCAGGGGCGCTGTCCAGATTGGCATGGTCAAAATTACGAACGGCCCCGAGGCTGGCAAGCTAATTGAATTGCAACGGGTGCTGCGTACTTTCGGAAAACCCGGCATTCAGGTGGCGGTGATCAACCGTCGTCCGCACGGTTATTTCATAACCCATGTCGAGGGAAAGAAATCGGCCCTGGTAAACGGAAAGCCCATTGGCAATGAGCCATATCCTCTGGCACAAAACGATGTGGTCAGCGTGGCGGGGGAAGAAATGCTTTTTTCCTTGAAGAAATCTTTCTCTGAAGCTGGCGCGTAATCGCAATACAAGCCATTGCGAGGCGTCTTGCGCCTGCCCCATCCGGCAAAACAGGGTTTCAAGGGTATTGCGTGATTACTTTGACGTTACTGCGCCAAATACTTTCTTCAATAGGTCGCTGCCAGCCTGTAACGGGTTGGCGCGAATTTCAGCTTCTTTTTCTCCGATCAGGATGTAGAGCCGGTCGAGCGATTGCTGGGTGACGTACTGTTCGACGTTGGACTGGCTTTTGTCAATCAGGTTGAATTGCGCGGCTGTGCCGGCGTAGCGGTTGTACTGCTGAGCCAGGCCGACTTTGTCGGTTGTGGTTTTGACGATGGGCAGAAAGCGGTCGTTGAGCTTGGTCTCGGTTTTCTTGCGGAAAAAGTCGGTGGCCGATGTTTTGCCGCCGGTCAGAATGCCCTTGGCGTCTTCCAGCGTCATTTCCTTTACCGCATCCACCAGTAGCGTTTTGGCTTCCGGCACGGCAGCTTCGGCGGCGCGGTTCATCGATAGCACCAACTCGTCAGCCTGTTTGCCCATGCCCAGCATGCGCATGGCCTTCTCGGCCTTTTTCAAAGGCGCTGGCAGCGGAATTTTCAGTGCCGCATTGCCAAAGAAGCCATCTTTCTGGCCCAACTGCGCAACGGCGGTCTCGGCGCCGCGGCTAAGGGCTTCTTTCAATCCGGCGTTGATGTCGGTGCTGGAAAGGGCATCGACTCCTGTTGCAGCTTTTTGGGTTTCAGGCTGTTTCAGCACGTTATTCAACAGCTCATTCCAGTCGAAAGCATGTGCGGGCAGCGTCAGGGTAAGACCTGCAGCGAGAATCAGCGGATATTTCATTTATCGTCTTCCTGAATGGTTTGCGTCAGAGCACTTCAGCAGCGAAATCCGCCAGTCGCGAACGTTCACCACGCGCCAGCGTGACATGGCCGCTGTGCGGCCAGCCTTTGAAGTGGTCTACGACGTAGGTTAGTCCGGAACTGCCTTCAGTCAAATAAGGTGTGTCGATCTGGGAGATGTTGCCGAGACAGATAACCTTGGTGCCAGGGCCCGCGCGGGTGATGAGGGTTTTCATCTGCTTGGGCGTGAGGTTCTGCGCTTCGTCTATGATCAGGAACTTGTTGATGAAGGTGCGGCCGCGCATGAAGTTGAGCGACTTGATCTTGATGCGGCTGCGAATCAGGTCCTGCGTAGCGGCACGGCCCCAGTCACCGGCTTCGTCGTCGGTCTTGTTCAGCACATCGAGGTTGTCTTCCAGCGCGCCCATCCACGGCGTCATTTTTTCTTCCTCGGTGCCGGGCAGGAAACCGATGTCCTCGCCAACCGGCACCGTTACGCGGGTCATGATGATTTCGCTGTAGATTTTCTTTTCCAGCACTTGGGCAAGGCCAGCAGCCAGTGTCAGCAGGGTCTTGCCGGTGCCGGCCTGTCCCAGCAGGGTGACAAAATCGATGTCCGGGTCCATCAGCATGTTCAAGGCGAAATTCTGTTCGCGGTTGCGCGAGGTGATGCCCCAGACATTGTTCTTGTGGTGGGCGTAATCCTTGATGGTTTGGAATTCTACGGTCTTGCCCTTTACGCCCAGCACCTTTGCGTAAAGCGGTGTGTCGGTTTCCTGATACACAAACTCGTTGACCAAAAAGCCGTCCGCCATGGGGCCCTTGATGCGGTAAAAGGTATGGCCGTTTGCCTGCCAGGATTCCATGCCCTTGCCGTGCTTGTCCCAGAAATCCACAGGCAGTTCGGTGACGCCGGTATAGAGCAGGTCTGTGTCTTCCAGAACCTTGTCGTTGTAGTAGTCCTCGGCATGCAGGCCCAGGGCGCGCGCCTTGATGCGCATGTTGATGTCTTTCGACACCAGCACCACCTGGCGTTTGGAAAACTTCTCGCTCAGGTGCAGGACGACGCCAAGGATCTGGTTGTCTACCTTGCTGGCGGCAAGCGAAACCGGGAGTGGGCCATTTACGGCTTCGGTTTGCAAAAACAGGCGGCCGGTGGCGGCTTCATGGCTGTGCGGACCAAGTGGTATGCCTTCGTCCATGTTTGTCCAGTCGCGCACCAGTTCGTCCAGGAAGCGGCTGGCCTGCCGGGCATTGCGCGAAACCTCGCTCATGCCTTTTTTGTGCTGGTCCAGTTCCTCGAGCGTAATGATGGGGATCAGCAGATCGTGTTCCTGGAAACGGAACAGGCACGTGGGGTCGTGCATCATCACATTGGTATCAAGAACAAAAAGTTTCTTTGCTGCTGTCGTTTTCTTGGGCATGTACGATGGGTTTTATTTCAATGATTGAACAAAGGCCAAAACTTCTGCGGCGTGACCAGGTGTTCTGACTGCACGCCACTCGTGCGTCAGCTTGCCGTTTTTGTCGAACACGAAGGTACTGCGTTCCACGCCGCGTACCTGTTTGCCATACATGTTTTTAAGTTTCATGACACCAAACAGTTCACAGAGTTTTTCTTCGGGGTCGGAAATGAGCTCGAAGGGCAGGCCGAGCTTGGCCTTGAAGTTCTGGTGCAATTTGAGGCTGTCGCGTGAAACGCCGGCAATGACTGCACCAGCCTTGGCGAACTTTGCCGCCAGATCGCGGAATTCCATGCCTTCGGTGGTGCAGCCGGGCGTGTTGTCCTTGGGGTAGAAATAAAGTACTACTGCCTTGCCCTTTTGGGCCGAGAGTTGGAACGAGCCGCCTGTAGCGTCAGCCTCGAAATCCTGGATGTCGGGAAGCGTCATGTCTTGTGTCTGGTAATACTGATGCCATTTTGGACCGAACACTACCCCCTAGGCAACCATTAAAAACGGACCATCGTTAACTGCATGATCGATAAGATTTCTTGATTATTCGGATATTGCCGCACTGATTGTTTTCAGGCTGAGACTACCTATATACTTGCCCGAAGAGGCTATGGTTTTCGCGGTCCCATAAAAATATTTAAAAAAACATGGAATAAATCGTTTGGGCCAGCGTCTTTTATTGTAGGTTGGACAGCTTCACTAGCATTCATGCGGAGATGCACAAGTTCGACTTAAATTATTATTCATTGAAGGAGACATACATGAAATTGACCGGTCTTTTAGCCGCTTCCATGCTTGCTGTGACCATGCTGTCTGGTTGCGCTACGCAAAGTAACGAGCCCACCTCCAAGGTGGTTTATCACGTCAATGACGCCAGTGTTGCCCGCGTTGCCATGCGTAATATCCAGAACCACCTGAACGCCGAACCCGGCGCCAAGATTGTTGTGGTTACCCACGGCAAGGGCATTGACTTCCTGTTGAATGATGCCAAGGACGACAAGGGCGAGACCTACACTGCCCAGATCGCCAGCCTGAAGGATCAGGGCGTGACCTTTGACGTTTGCGCCAACACCCTCAAGGGCCGCAAGATCACCAACGAAGCGGTGATCCTGGACGCCCAGGTTGTGCCCTCCGGCGTTGCCGAAGTTGGCAAGCTCCAGGCCAAAGAAGGCTACGTTTACATCAAGCCCTAATTCGGGTCTGATTTAGACATTAAGGGGCCGCGCAAGCGGCCCTTTTTGTTTGTGCGAATTTAACGCAAGTTACTTTTCAACAACACGATGGCCGCGCCGCTGCCACCGTCAGCAAGTCTGGCCTGGCAAAAAGCCAATACATCTTCGCGCTGGATCAGCCAGTGCCGCAGTTTATGTTTGAGAACGGGTTCGCGGTTTTTCGAGCGCAGCCCCTTGCCGTGAACAATGCGTACACAGCGGCGATCATTGCGCGCACATTGGAGCAGGAATTCGGCGAGTGCCACACGTGCCTCGTCGGAGCGCAGTCCATGCAGGTCGAGTTCTGCCTGGATCCCCCACCCACCGCGCTTGAGTTTGCGCAGGCTTGCAGCGGGTACGCCCGGGCGGACAAAGAACAGCTCTTCACCGGTTTCGGTTTGTTCGAGGATCTCCCACGGGTCGGACAGGCAGTCGATCAAAGCCTGTTGTTCATCTTTAAGCCGTTGCAGAGGCAAGGGTTTGACGCGGGGAGGGCCGGGTTCAGTCTTGTTGACAGGCGCCAGGGGCACGGCGTCGCCCACCTCCTGCCGGAAGAGGTGGAAGTCTTCTGGCGGAGAGGTGGGTTTAGGCATCAGTTTAATCCGAGGCTGTCCAGGTAGCGTTCTGCATCCAGTGCTGCCATGCATCCGGAAGCGGCGCTGGTGACGGCCTGCTTGTAGATGTGGTCCTGCACGTCACCGGCGGCGAATATGCCGGGAATGCTGGTTGCAGTGGCGTTGCCGGCACGTCCGCTTTTGGTGATGACGTAGCCATGTTCCAGTTCGAGTTGGCCCTGGAACAGATCAGTGTTGGGTTTGTGGCCGATGGCGATGAAAATGCCGGTCAGTGCTATGTCTTCGGTGGCGCCAGATTCGGCGTGCTTGATGCGCATGCCGGTCACGCCGGACTCGTTGCCCAGCACTTCGTCCAGCACATGGTCAAGTTGCAGGGTGATCTTGCCTTCCTTCACCTTGTCCATCAGGTGGTCGACCATGATTTTCTCTGCCTTGAATTTGTCGCGGCGGTGAACCAGTGTCACGTGATTGCAGATATTCGCCAGATAAAGGGCTTCTTCCACGGCCGTATTGCCGCCGCCGATTACAGCCACGTTCTGGTTGCGGTAGAAGAAACCATCGCAGGTGGCACAGCCGGACACACCCTTGCCCATGAAAACCTGCTCCGATGGCAAGCCCAGGTACATTGCAGAGGCGCCCGTGGCGATGATCAGCGCATCGCAGGTATAGGTGCCTGCATCACCAATCAGGGTAATGGGTTTTCCGGTGAGTTTGGCAGTGTGGATCATGTCGAAAATGATCTCGGTTTCGAAGCGCGTGGCATGCTGCTCGAAGCGCTGCATCAATTCAGGGCCCTGTATGCCGTTGGCCTCGGCGGGCCAGTTGTCAACCTCGGTTGTGGTCATCAGTTGACCACCCTGCTGCATGCCGGTAATGAGTACCGGCTTGAGGTTGGCGCGCGCGGCATAGACCGCAGCGGTGTACCCGGCAGGTCCGGAACCAAGAATCAGGAGTTTGGCGTGTTTGGTTGTCATGATGAGGATTCTTCCAAATTTTGAGTATCTGCGTGTGCAAAACGAATTCTACCAAGTTGTCGCTCAGTTCCGGCCATGACCCGGTGAGGGCTTATATAATGTCGCATTCATCGTTTTAAAGCCGTTATGCCCCAGGCCAAACGTCATACACGTACCCGAATAGCCGAACCCCTGCCGCCGCGCATGCTGAAGCTTTTGCGCGAGGCCCGCGCCATCGTCGTACTTGCGGCTGCCTTGTTTCTTGCGGCCATGCTGACGACGTACAGCGTGAACGATCCAGGTTTCTTTACCACCGGCGGTGAGGGTGCGCAGCCTGCCAATCTCGCCGGTTACATGGGTGCCTGGGTGTCCGACCTGCTGCTGGGTTTGCTGGGTTATTCTGCCTGGTGGCTGGTGCTGTTGGCCATTGGATACGCGGTGTGGGTCTTCAGACACCTTGAAGAAGAGCCTTTGGCCAGCCGCCGCCATCTGTGGGTGACGTTGGGCGGATTTGTGTTGCTGGTGCTGTCGAGCAGTGCGCTGGAATACGTGCGTCTGTGGTCGGCCACCGGTCTTCTGCATGGGGCGGGCGGCATACTGGGCCAGGGTGTCGGGAGTGCAGTTCTGTCAATGGCCGGTTTTACCGGCAGCACGCTGCTTTTGCTGATGGGCATGGCCATCGGTTTCAGCCTGTACACGAGTGTTTCATGGGTGCGCATTGCGGAAAGCACGGGTGGATGGCTGGAGCGGGCCTGGTGGGCCGCCATTGGCTATATACAGCGCAAGCGCGATGAAAGAATCGGCCAGGCTGCGCTGCATCAGCGTGAGGAAGTGGTGGCCGAGGAGAAAAAGAAACTCGAAATCGCCAAGCCCATCCGGATCGAGCCTGTGGTCAAGGAAGTACCAAAATCGCCACGCCTGGATACGGAAAAGCAGTCCCCCCTGTTCAGGGAATTGCCGGACTCGCCATTGCCTCCGCTGCATTTGCTGGACGAAGCTACCGAAACCGCCGAACCTGTGGGCAAGGAAGTGCTGGAATTCACCTCGCTGATGATCGAGCGCAAGCTCAAGGAATTTGGCGTGGAGGTGAAGGTGGTTTCCGCTTCCCCCGGTCCGGTGATTACACGCTATGAAATCGAGCCGGCCATCGGCGTCAAGGGCAGCCAGATCGTCAATCTTTCAAAGGACCTTGCCCGCACCTTGTCGGTGGTGAGCATACGTGTTGTGGAGGCCATACCCGGCAAGCACACCATGGGCCTGGAAATCCCCAATCCAACGCGCCAGACCGTACATCTTTCCGAGATACTCGGTTCCAAGGTTTACCATGACATGGGCAGCCCCTTGACCGTAGCGCTGGGCAAGGACATCGCCGGCAATCCGATGGTGGCAGACCTTGCCAAGATGCCGCATTTGCTGGTGGCGGGCACCACCGGCTCCGGCAAGTCAGTCGGCATCAATGCCATGATCCTGTCACTGGTCTACAAGGCCGGGCCTGACACGGTTCGCCTCATCATGGTCGATCCAAAGATGCTGGAATTGTCCGTCTATGAAGGTATTCCCCATCTGCTGGCGCCGGTAGTCACCGACATGCGTCAGGCGGCTTCCGCGCTCAACTGGTGTGTGGGCGAGATGGACCGGCGCTACAAACTAATGTCCGCGCTTGGCGTGCGTAACCTCGCAGGCTACAACCAGAAACTGCGCGATGCAAAGAAGGCTGGCAAGCCCATCACACATCCCTTCAGCCTTACACCCGACAACCCCGAGCCGTTGGAACCCATGCCGCTGATCGTGGTGGTGATCGACGAGCTGGCTGACCTGATGATGGTGGTGGGCAAGAAGGTCGAGGAACTCATTGCACGTCTGGCGCAAAAGGCGCGTGCTGCAGGCGTGCATCTGATCCTGGCCACCCAGCGCCCATCGGTGGACGTCATCACCGGACTTATCAAGGCCAACATTCCCACCCGCATTGCTTTCCAGGTATCCAGCAAGATCGACTCCCGCACCATCCTTGACCAGCAGGGGGCAGAAGCGCTTTTGGGGCAGGGCGACATGCTGTATCTGCCACCGGGCATGGGGTTGCCCAGCCGTGTGCACGGCGCGTTTGTTTCTGACGGTGAAGTGCACCGTGTGGTGGACTACCTCAAGGGTCTGGGCGCGCCGGAATACGTCGAGGGTATGCTCGAAAGCCCTGAAGAATCCGCCGAAGGCATGGAAGGCGACGGCGGCGATGCCGAATCCGATCCGTTGTACGACCAGGCCGTCGGGATTGTGCTCAAAACGCGACGCGCATCCATTTCCGCAGTGCAGCGCCATCTCCGGATCGGCTACAACCGTGCTGCGCGCATGATCGAGGCCATGGAAAAAGCTGGACTCGTCTCCGCCATGCAGCCTAACGGCAACCGCGAAGTGATTGCGCCCAAGCCGGATAACTGATCAGAAAAATTGAACCAGCCAGGGTATCTGCCACCCTAAGAGAAATCCTGACCACAACTTGTTACCCATCATGAAAATCCGTACTTGCCTGTTTTCCGTTTTGTTGTTTTCCTGCCCGGCGTTCGCAGGCGGCGTGGACGCGCTCAAGGCTTTCATCAGCGATAGCCGCACGGCCACGGCCAACTTTACGCAAACCGTAACGGATCAGAACGGCAAGGCAAGGCAAAAATCGGAAGGCACGCTGGCCTTTTCGCGCCCCGGAAAATTCCGCTGGGTTTACCAGAAACCATATGAGCAGTTGATTGTGGGGGACGGCAGCAAGCTGTGGATTTACGATGCCGACCTTGAGCAGGTGACAGTCAGGAAACTGGGTGAAGCGCTCGGTTCCAGCCCGGCCGCCTTGCTGGCGGGCAGCAACGATATCGAAAAGCATTTCACCCTGAAAGATGCCGGAAACAGCGATGGGCTGGAATGGCTGGAAGCGCGCCCCAAGGACAAAGAGTCCACATTTGAAGCGGTACGCATGGGATTTGCCGGCAATACGCTGGCTGCGATGGAACTGAAGGATGCTTTCGGCCAGACCACGCTGCTCAGGTTCTCAAATCTGGAAAAGAACCCGGCGGTGAGTCCGGCTGAATTCAGATTTACGCCACCTAAAAATGCAGATGTGATTTCGGATTGAGTGTGTCTGCCGACCTGTTCGAATCCGATACGGTTTATCAGCCACTGGCAGATCGCCTGCGTCCGCAGACGCTGGACGAGGTGGTGGGGCAGGCGCACCTGATCGGTCCCGGCAAGCCACTGCGTGTAGCTTACGAGTCCGGCAAGCTGCACTCCTTCATTCTCTGGGGCCCCCCGGGCGTAGGCAAAACCACGCTGGCGCGGCTGATGGCCGATGCCATGGCGGCAGACTTCATCCCGCTCTCGGCGGTGCTGTCCGGCGTCAAAGATATTCGCGAAGCAGTGGCCCGCGCTGAAGGCAATCGCGCCATCGGCCGCCACACCATTTTGTTCGTGGATGAAATCCACCGCTTTAACAAGGCCCAGCAGGATGCGCTGCTGCCACATGTGGAATCCGGGCTGGTGACCTTTATTGGCGCGACCACCGAGAACCCGTCGTTTGAAGTGGTGGGCGCCTTGCTGTCGCGCGCCCAGGTTTATGTTCTGAAATCCCTTACGGCGGCGGATCTGCAAGCCCTGTTCGAACGGGTGCGGCAGGCGCTGCCGGACGTGAAATTCGAGTCGGGTGTGGTCGACAAGGTTGTCGAATACGCCGATGGCGATGCACGGCGTTTCCTCAACGATCTGGAACAACTGGCCGAAGCAGCACACACGCAGAAGTCCGCAGTGACCCTGGAACTGGCGAGCGATGTGCTGGTGCGGGGTACGCGGCGCTTCGACAAGGGCGGCGAGAATTTCTACGACCAGATTTCCGCGTTGCACAAAAGCGTGCGCGGCTCCAACCCCGACGCCTCGCTTTACTGGATGGTGCGTATGCTCGACGGCGGTTGTGATCCGCTCTACCTCGCACGGCGGGTCATCCGCATGGCCAGCGAAGATGTCGGCCTGGCTGATCCCAGGGCTCTGAGATTGGCATTGGATGCGGCGGAAACCTATGAAAGGCTGGGCAGCCCGGAAGGCGAGCTGGCCATCGCCGAGGCCGTGCTCTACATGGCCTGCGCGCCCAAGAGCAATGCCGTGTATGTGGCTTACAATAACGCACGTCGCTTTGTGAGCGAAGATGGTTCGCGTGAGGTGCCGGTTCATTTGCGCAATGCGCCGACCAAGTTGATGAAAGAATTGGGCTATGGGCGCGCCTACCGCTACGCACACGACGAGCCGGATGCCTATGCGGCGGGCGAAACCTATTTGCCGGGTGACATGAAGGAGCCCGGCTGGTACCAGCCCACCCCCAGGGGACTGGAAGGAAAAATTGCCGAACGGCTGAATTATTTGCGCGGGCTGGATAGCGCCGCGCGCAAGAAGAAATAACAGGGAAACAATCATGCTGGATATTCAACACCTGCGCGCAGATATCGAAGATGTGGCAGCCAAACTTAAAACCCGCGGCTTCGATCTTGACGTGGCCGAGTTCAATGCGCTGGAAGCTGAACGCAAGACTGTGCAAACCCGCACCCAGGAATTGCAGGCGAGCCGCAACAGTTTGTCCAAGAGCATCGGTATCGCCAAATCCAAGGGCGAGGATGTGGCACCCATCATGGCCCAGGTTGCCGGGCTGGGCGACGAGTTGAAAGCGGCAGAAGAAAAACTGGCCTATATCCAGACGCGCGTATTCGATTTGCTCGCGGGCGTGCCGAATCTGCCGCATGAATCGGTTCCGGTAGGCAAGGATGCCGACGAAAACCTGGAAGTCTCGCGCTGGGGTACGCCGCGCAAATTTGATTTCGAGGCAAAGGACCATGTTGACGTCGGCGCAGCCCTGGGTCTGGATTTCGAGGCGGGGGCCAAGTTGTCGGGCGCACGCTTTGCCGTGATGAAAGGCGGCATTGCCCGCCTG
>JAHENE010000021.1 GCA_024643305.1 Thiobacillaceae bacterium
AACCATGGCGCCAATATGGGTGACGACACTATTTACTCCGGCACGGTGGCGGCCGCCACAGAAGGCTTTCTGCTGGGAATTCCCGCCATGGCGGTTTCCCTGGCCAATATCCAGGATGGACATTTTGAAACTGCCGCCGGTGTCGTGGTCGATCTGGTTCGCCGTTATCAGAAGACGCCTTTAAACGAACCAACATTACTAAATGTGAATATCCCGGATATGACGCTCGGAGATTTGAAGGGGCTGGAAGTCACCCGTCTTGGCAAGCGCCATAAGGCCGAGCCTGTGCTTAAATCCGTCAACCCGCGTGGGCAGACGGTGTACTGGGTAGGTGCTGCCGGCACCGCACAGGATGCAGGCGAAGGCACGGATTTCTATGCTGTAGCCAACGGGCGGGTATCGATCACACCCTTGCAAATAGATCTGACGCGTTATGCGCAGGTCGATAAAGTGCAGGAGTGGCTGGGGAAGAATCCATGAACAATCCGCGCGCAGGCATTGGCATGACTTCCGCACGTACGCGCGGCCGCATGGTAGAGCGTCTTCGGGAACAAGGTATTACCGACACCATGGTGCTGGCTGCGATGGGTGTGGTACCGCGCCATCTCTTCATCGACGAGGCCTTGCAAAGCCGAGCATATGAGGATACCGCATTGCCCATCGGTTTTGGGCAAACCATTTCCAACCCTTACATTGTGGCGCGCATGACTGAACTGGCACGCAATGGACGTGAATTGAACCGAGTGCTCGAGGTGGGTACGGGTTGCGGCTATCAGGCAGCAGTGCTGGGACAGTTGGCGCGCGAAGTAGTGAGTATTGAGCGCATTGCTGCACTGGTAGGACAGACCCGCAAACGTCAACGAGAACTTCGTTTCAACAACATCAAGCTCAAGCATGGCGACGGCATGCATGGGTATGCCGAGGGCGCACCTTATGACGCGATCGTCATTGCAGCGGCATTCGGCTCGGTACCCGAAGCCCTGAAAATGCAGCTGGTAGACGGTGGACGACTGGTAATGCCCCTGGGCGACGAAAATCAGGTATTACTGGTAGTAACCCGTACAGGCAATAGTTTTCTCGAGGAAAGACTCGAAGTAGTGAAATTTGTGCCACTGCTGCCGGGCGTGTCGTGAAGAATATCTGGCTTGCGCTTTTCATGTTGATATTGGCGGGTTGTGAAGCGCCTGGGCCCGCACCCATTCGGGATAACCGCCCCCCTGCAAAAGAGGCAAGACAGTCAGCCAAGGCAGCCCCTGCTGTAAGTACAGTTGAATCGGATCAGAATGGCCAGCACATTGTGCAAAAGGGGGATACGCTTTTTGCCATCGCTTTCCAGAATGGACTCGATTATCGCGATCTTGCATTCTGGAATAATCTGCCATCGCCGGACGTAATCAAGGTGGGACAAGTTCTTCGCCTTACACCGCCGGATGATTCCGCTGGTCGTGCGCATGGCGTGGAAACCTCCGCCTTGCGTGAAACCGCATTGCCTGCCCCCAAAGCGATCAACGAAGTTCCCTTGCTCGCTGAACCCAAAGCGCAGGTGCTTCCCTACAGCGAAGCCAACTGGGCTGCGATAACAAACCCCAAGCTCGTTGCTTCAGTTGAACCCCCGCAAACCACTCAAACGCCGAAAATCGCTCCCACAATCGTTTCAAAATCCGGCACTCAGCAAGACGAGCAGGATGACTGGCTCTGGCCTGCAAATGGCGCACTGCTGGGCACATACAGTCAGGGCGGGGGCAAGGGCATAGACATTGCGGGAGAAAGGCAAACCCCGGTAATGGCGGCATCAGCGGGCAAAGTTGTGTATAGCGGTAATGGTCTGCGCGGCTACGGGAAACTACTTATTGTGAAGCATTCCAATGAATTTTTGACTGCTTACGCGCATAATCAAGCCCTTCTGGTCAAGGAAGGCGACTGGGTCAAAGGCGGACAGAAAATTGCAGAAATGGGGGACACGGACAGCGACCGTGTCAAGCTGCACTTTGAAATTCGCCAATACGGAAAGCCACTTGATCCTTTGAAGTATTTGCCGGAGCGTAAATGAGCCGAGAAGAAGAGCCTGCTACCGAACAAAATGAAATCGAAGATGTCGCCCATAGTGATGAGGCCCCTGAAAACGGACATGCCGATTCATATTTTGGGGATGACATTGATGTTCAAATAGATGTAACCCAGCTATACCTCAATGACATTGGCCAGTCGGCATTGCTGACGCCCGAGCAGGAGGTCGTGCTTGCGCGCCTTACCCGCGAAGGTGATTTCGAGGCGCGCCAAAAAATGATTGAGCACAATCTTCGTCTCGTGGTGAACATCGCCAAGCACTACGCCAACCGCGGACTGACCTTGCTCGACCTGGTTGAAGAGGGCAACCTCGGCCTTATCCATGCGCTGGAAAAATTCGATCCCGAACGCGGCTTCCGTTTTTCCACCTATGCCACGTGGTGGATACGCCAGAACATTGAGCGCGCCATCATGAACCAGTCACGCACCATCCGTCTGCCGGTGCATGTCATCAAGGAACTCAACGTTTTTCTGCGCGCCCAGCGGCATTTGGAAACACACGGCATCACTGATCCAAGCCTGGAGGACGTTGCCGGTCTCACCGGTCATACCGTTGAAGAAGTAAGACGTGTGCTGGCGCTCAATGAAAGGGTGACCTCGCTGGATGCACCACTCGATATCGATCCCAGCCTGTCGCTGGGTGAAGCTATCGCAGACGACAATGCCGACTTGCCCGAGGAAATACTGCAACACTCCGAACTTGAGCATCACGTGCAGGAGTGGCTGGATCAACTGAATGAAAAGCAGCGCTGGGTGATTGAGCGCCGCTTCGGCATCAACAACAACGAAATCTCGACGCTGGAAGACCTGGCAGCCGATCTTAAGGTTACACGAGAGCGAGTCCGCCAGATTCAGATGGAAGCGTTGCGGGTATTGCGCCAGATGCTTCGCCGCAAGGGTGTGACCAGGGACGAGCTATTCTGACAGGCGTGAAGCTTGCGCTTATTTCGCATCCGAGCTGCGCACAGCACGACCCAGGTCCCGGACACCCGGAACAGCCCAAACGAATTGCTGCCATTGAAGAAGCCCTTGCACATGGCGGCCAGTTGGGCAAACTGCTTCAACTCGAAGCGCGTCCGGCAAGTCGATGCGAGCTTGAAAGAATCCATTCCGCAAACTATCTAGATGCGCTGATCCAAGCTGTGCCGGAAACAGGCATCAACTGGCTGGATCAGGATACCGGCGTCAGCCCGCATAGCTGGCAGGCTGCCCTGCATGCCGCAGGGGCTGGGGCAGGAGCCGTTGATGACATCCTCGCCGGAAAATACCAGCGCGCTTTCTGCAATGTCCGGCCGCCCGGTCATCATGCAGAATCTGCTCGCGCCATGGGTTTTTGCCTGCTAAACAATGTGGCCATCGCCGCCGCTCAAGCGTTGGCGCAAACAAGTATTGGCAAGGTCGCCATCGTCGATTTCGATATTCATCATGGTAATGGCACCGAGCAGATTTTTCTGGGTGACAAACGAGTCCTGTTGATTTCAAGTTTTCAGCATCCGCTTTATCCCCATTGCGGCACTGATCCGCATGCAGGCTTCATGCCGATACCGCTCGGATCGGGTTCTTCCGGCAAGGAATTCCGAGCGGCGTGGCAAGATAAGGGCCTGCCAGTGTTGGCCGGCTTTTGCCCTGATTTCGTATTCTTTTCAGCGGGATTTGACGGCCACCGCGACGATCCGTTGGCCGGCTTGAACCTTGTTGAAGACGACTATGCCTGGCTCACGCGTGAGGTTTGCAGGGTTGCAGATCAAACCTCGCAGGGCAGGGTGGTATCCATGCTCGAAGGCGGGTACGATCTTGCTGCATCGGGCCGCAGCGCGGCCGCACACATTAAGGTTTTGATGAATGGTTGACTGGACAAAAATCCAGACCGTCCTGCTCGACATGGACGGCACGCTGCTGGATCTCTACTACGACAACCACTTCTGGCGCGAGCACGTACCGATGCGTTTTGCGGAAAAACAGAAAATCACCCTGGACAAAGCCAAGCAGGAACTTGCCGGCCGGTACCATCACCGCGCCGGCACCCTGGAGTGGTATTGCGTGGATTTCTGGAGCTGCGAACTGGGGCTCGACATCGCCGAACTGAAAGAAGAGGTCGCACACCTCATCGCCATCCATCCCGATGTACCGGAATTTCTCACGGCTGCACGAAAAGCTGGCAAGCGTGTGGTGCTGGTCACCAATGCGCACCGCAAAAGCCTGGTCCTGAAAATGCGCAAAACCGGGCTGGAAAATTATTTCGATGCCTTGCATACATCGCACGATGTCGGCCTGCCCAAGGAAAACCCGGCATTCTGGATCGGGCTACAAGCGCGCGAACCTTTTGATCCGGAGACAACCTTGCTGGTGGATGATAGCTTGCCGGTGTTGCGCAGCGCCCAAGCCTATGGCATTGAGCACCTACTGGCTGTTCGCTTCCCGGATACCAGGCTTCCGGAAAAGGACCCAGAAGAATTTGAGGCGATTCACTCCTTCAGCGATGTGATGACAGGACTTCTGTAAGCCGATTTAATTCAGGATTTGGTCGGATATAAAGTAAATTTGTGCTTCTTCGTGAAGCCATCAATATTTTTTTACAACTCAAACCATCGGACCATTACCATCAGCGATTGATCCATAGTCCGATCATTCAAGAGGAGGAATATCATGAAGAACGCAGTTCAGGTTATAGCCCTGCTGGGATTGATGTTGGGAAGTTCCCTTGTTTGTGCAGAAGTGAAGTATGGGCCCGTCATTACAATAAAACCGAAAGGCGCCATGGAAGAGAGGGTTGATCCCAAACCAAAACCGGATTTACCTCAAGACGTTAACAATAAGCAAAAGCAAAAACCAGTTTTGCTTTTGCCTGCGATTCAAAAAAATAGTGACTCAGAGTCTGAAACGGTGCCGGGCAACACGGTAAAAGGCCAGGATCAGGCTGGCAACCTTGATCGAGACATTATTCGTCGGACGGTTCCTAGTACACCAAACCCCCCCCCCAAACCTAAATAACTTTAAGGGTTTTGTTGCCCTAGGGCCAGAATCGCTACGATTACTTTCCGCCCTTCTCCAGCGAGCAGGTTGTAGGTGCGACAGGCTGCCCCGGTGTCCATGACTTCGAGGCCGATGCGCGATTCGGCCAGTGGACGGGTAAGGGAAGGATGCGGGAAGCGCAGGCGGGATCCGGTGCCGAGAAGGATGATTTCCGCACCCAATGTGCCTAGCTGGGCAAAATGTTTTTCTTTCAGCATTTCAAAACTGACCGAAACAAAGCTTTCGCGGTCCAGCAGGGTAGGGCCGACGACAAGGCCAAAATCGAAGCGCTGGCCGTTGACCAGCACATGGTCGTTGCCATAGCCGGTAAATTGGTAAAAGCCTTCGGCGCCGTTGAGGTGTAACTTCAAAACCAGTTCCTGTTTGCCGGCATAGTCCGGCTCAAGTAAAATCATACCCTTTCTAAGCCCTGATTTTCAGGGCATTTTCTGGAAAACCCAATGAGTGATGCAGGGGCGCCGATGCTCAAGCCCGTTAAAAAATCAGGC
Organism: Thiobacillaceae bacterium; assembly: GCA_024643305.1. Taxonomy (GTDB): domain Bacteria; phylum Pseudomonadota; class Gammaproteobacteria; order Burkholderiales; family Thiobacillaceae; genus UBA6918. The sequence continues at coordinate 5,589 of JAHENE010000021.1, forward strand.
AAGCTGGAAAGCGTCTGTTACGACATTCGCGGTCCGGTGATGGCGCGTGCGCGGCAGATGGAGGAAGAGGGCCAGCGAATCATCAAGCTCAACATCGGCAATCCCGCGCCGTTCGGATTCGAAGCGCCGGAGGAAATTGTCCAGGACGTGATCCGAAACCTGCACAACGCTTCGGGCTACAGTGAGTCCAAGGGCCTGTTTGCTGCACGCAAGGCCATCATGCATTACACGCAGGAAAAGGGTATCAAGGGCGTCGATGTGGATGACATCATCATCGGCAACGGCGTCTCCGAGCTGATTGTGATGGCCATGCAGGCGCTGCTCAATAATGGCGACGAAGTGCTGGTGCCGGCGCCAGATTATCCTTTGTGGACGGCGGCGGTAAGTCTGGGTGGCGGCACGCCGCGCCACTACATCTGCGACGAAGGCGCGGGCTGGCTGCCGGACATTGCGGACATCAAGGCCAAGATCACGCCTAACACGCGCGCGATTGTGGTGATCAACCCCAACAATCCCACCGGCGCGTTGTATCCGGACGATCTGCTCAAGGAAATCATCGAACTGGCGAGGCAGCACCAACTCATCATTTATGCCGACGAGATTTACGACAAGGTGTTATACGACGGTGTCACACACACCTCGATGGGCGCGCTGGCCGACGATGTGCTGATCATTACCTTCAACGGCCTGTCCAAGAATTATCGCGCCTGCGGCTATCGTGCTGGCTGGCTGATCATTTCCGGCGACAGCCGCCATGCCAGGGACTACATCGAGGGCTTGAACATTCTCGCTTCCATGCGCCTGTGCTCCAACGTGCCGGGGCAATACGGCATCCAGACTGCGCTGGGCGGCTATCAGAGCATAAACGACCTGGTCGCGCCGGGAGGCAGGCTGACACGGCAGCGCGACCTGGCCTGGGAACTGCTGACGCAAATTCCCGGTGTGTCCTGCACCAAACCGCAGGCCGCTATGTATCTGTTTCCGCGCTTGGACCCCAAGGTTTATCCCATTCGCAATGACCAGCAATTCATCCTGGAAATGCTGGAAGAGGAAAGAGTTCTGGTGGTACAGGGCACCGGCTTCAACTGGCCGCACCCTGATCATATTCGCGTGGTGTTTCTGCCGCATGAAGAAGATCTGCGCGAAGCGGTAGGTCGCATGGGCCGTTTCCTTGAAAGAAAACGTCACAAGTAATCAGAGAGTTCTCAAACTTATGAAACCAATCAAAGTAGGCCTGCTGGGCCTTGGCACCGTCGGTGGTGGCACCCTCACCGTGCTGCGCCGCAACCAGCAGGAAATCACCCGCCGCGCCGGCCGCGAAATCAAGGTCGAAATGGCCGCGGTGCGCGACCTGAACAAAGCGCAAAAGCTCAGCGGTAATGGCCTGACCCTGACCACGAATCCCTCTGATGTTGTCGACAATCCTGAAATCGATATCGTCGTGGAACTGATCGGCGGGCTGTCTCCGGCAAAAGAGCTGGTAATGAAGGCTATTGAGAACGGCAAGCATGTCGTAACCGCCAACAAGCACCTGATCGCCAAGCATGGCAACGAAATTTTCGCCGCCGCCCAGGCCAAGGGCGTGATGGTGGCATTTGAAGCTGCTGTCGCGGGCGGTATCCCCATTATCAAGGCAATCCGTGAAGGCCTCACCGCCAACCGTATCGAGTGGGTGGCAGGCATTATCAACGGCACCACCAACTTCATCCTCTCCGAAATGCGCGAGAAGGGTCTGGGGTTCGATACCGTTTTGGCCGAAGCGCAGCGCCTCGGGTATGCCGAAGCCGATCCGACTTTCGACGTGGAAGGCATCGATGCGGCACATAAGCTCACCATATTGTCCGCCATCGCCTTCGGTATTCCGATGCAGTTCGACAAGGCCTACACTGAGGGCATCACCAAACTGACCGGCGAGGATGTGAAATACGCTGAGCAGTTGGGCTACCGCATCAAGCTGCTGGGCATCACCCGCCGCCGCAAGAATGGCGTCGAGTTGCGCGTTCATCCCACGCTGATTCCGGAAAAGCGCCTTATTGCCAATGTCAGCGGCGCGATGAACGCGGTGCTGGTAATGGGCGATGCCGTAGGCCCAACACTGTATTACGGTGCTGGTGCCGGTGCCGAGCCGACGGCTTCGGCTGTCGTGGCCGATCTGGTGGATGTAACCCGCCTTGCCACTGCCGACCCGAATCACCGAGTGCCGCATCTTGCTTTTCAGCCGGATGCGCTGAATCCAGACCTCCCCATCCTGCCGATGGAAGAAGTGGAAACCGCCTACTACCTGCGCATGCGCGTGGCCGACCAGACGGGCGTGCTGGCCGACATCACCCGAATCCTGGCCGATAGTGACATTTCCATCGACGCTCTGATTCAGCGAGAGCCGGAAGAGGGCGAAGCCAGTACCGATCTGATTCTGCTGACGCATGAAACGCTGGAAAAGAAAATGAACGCTGCCATTGCGCGCATTGAGGGGCTTGGCACTGTGCAGGGCAAGGTCACGCGCATTCGTCTGGAAACATTGGGTAAATGAAATACATCAGCACACGCGGGCAGAGCCCGGCGCAACAGTTCACCGACATCCTGCTGGGCGGTCTGGCGCCCGATGGCGGTTTGTATCTGCCCGAGATCTATCCGCATTTCAGCGAAGCCGATCTCGAATCCATGCGCGGCATGAACTACCGCGATCTTGCATTCGCCATTATTTCCCGCTTCGTCGATGACATCCCTGCGCCTGACCTGAAAGCCTTGATCGACAAAACTTATACCGCGCAAACGTATCACTACGTACGAGAAGGGCAAAACGCCGAGGACATTACGCCGCTGCTGACGCTGGAACCCGGCCTGCACCTGTTGTCGCTTTCAAACGGCCCGACGCTGGCCTTCAAGGACATGGCCATGCAGTTGCTGGGCAACCTCTTCGAATACGAACTGGCCCGCCGCAACGAGAGCATCAACATCGTCGGTGCAACCTCAGGCGATACCGGTTCGGCAGCCGAATACGCCATGCGCGGTAAAAAAGGCATCCGCGTGTTCATGCTCTCGCCCGAGCACGGCATGACGCGTTTCCAGCAGGCGCAGATGTACAGCCTGCAGGACCCGAATATTTTCAACATCGCCGTGCATGGCGTGTTCGACGACTGCCAGGATATGGTCAAGGCCGTTTCCAACGACGCGGCCTTCAAGGCCAAGTACAAGATCGGCGTGGTGAATTCAATCAACTGGGCGCGGGTGCTGGCGCAGATCGTTTATTACTTCAAGGCCTACTTCGCCGCCACCGAAAGCAATATTCAGAAAGTCAGCTTCTCAGTGCCTTCGGGCAACTTCGGCAACATCTGCGCCGGCCATGTTGCACGCATGATGGGCTTGCCCATCGACAAGCTGATCGCAGCTTCCAACGAAAACGACGTGCTGCACGAATTTTTCAGCACGGGCGTGTACCGTCCGCGCGATGCCGCGCATACCTACCATACCAGCAGCCCGTCGATGGACATTTCCAAGGCCTCGAATTTCGAACGCTTTGCATTCGACCTGAGCGGGCGCGATGCAGAAATGACTCGCGCCATGTGGGCCAGGGTCGACAAAGGCGAGGCGGTGGACTTCAATGTTTACAACTTATATGAAAAAGTGCCCGGCTACGGATTTGCTTCTGGCGCCAGCAACCACGCGCTGCGCATGCAGACCATACGTGATACCTATGATCTTTATGGCGTGGTGATCGATACTCACACCGCCGATGGCCTGAATGTTGGTCTCAAGTATCGCGAACCTGGCGTGCCGCTGATCGTGCTGGAAACCGCATTGCCCGCCAAGTTTGAAGACGCCATCAAGGAAGCCATTGGCCAGATGCCAGAGCGGCCAGAAGAATTGAAGAACCTGGAAAGCCTGCCTGCGCGGGTTGAATCCATGAATCCCGACATCAATGCCCTCAAGGCTTATATCGCAGCCAAAGTTGGCAACTGAGTCGAGCAGCACTTTACTGGCGGAAGCACGCGCCTGCCAACTATGTGCGGACAAGCTGCCGCATGAACCGCGCCCGGTATTGCGGGCAAGCAGCAGCGCAAGACTGCTGATCGTCGGCCAGGCCCCGGGACGCAGGGTGCACGACAACGGCATTCCCTGGAACGATCCCTCTGGCGATTTGTTGCGCGAATGGCTGCATCTTTCCCGCGATCAGTTCTATGATGAATCCATGATCGCCATCATCCCCACAGGCCTTTGTTATCCAGGTACCGAAAAGGGCGGCGACCTGCCGCCCCGGCCCGAGTGTGCGCCGCATTGGCATCCAAGGCTTCGTGCTGCGCTACCCAATATTCAACTGACGCTGCTGATCGGGCAGTATGCCCAAGCCTACTACCTTGGCAAGCAGCGCAAACGGACACTGGCAGAGACTGTAGCCGCCTGGCAGAAATACGCACCGGACTTCATGCCGCTTCCGCACCCGAGCCCGCGCAACCGTCTTTGGCTTAAGAAAAATGCCTGGTTTGAGGCAGAGATTTTGCCCCTACTAGGCCAAATGGTAGAGGGACTGATGAGGGGAAATCGGCGATAATAGGGCCGATTTTTAACTTCAAACCATTTGAAATGAAACTGATTTCCTCGCCCACTACTCCCTTCGGGCGCAAAGTTCGTGTCGTCCTGCTGGAAAAGAAAATTCCATTTGAACTGGTCATTGATATTCCCTGGAATCAGGATACCCAGGTAGGCAGTTTCAACCCGCTTGGCAAGGTGCCGGTACTTGAACTGAAAGATGGCGAAACTGTGTTCGATTCGCGCGTCATCGTCGAGTACCTGGAAAATGTCAGCCCCGTTAGCCAGTTGATTCCAACTGAACCGACACCACGGATGCGCATTCGCAAGATCGAGGCACTGGCGGATGGTATTACCGATGCGGCTGCCTTGATATTCCTGGAATCAAAGCGACCGCAGGAACAACAAAACCAGGACTGGATGCTGCGCCAGCAATCCAAGATCTTCAAGGGACTAGAAGCCTTGTCAGAGTCGTTGGGCGGGTCACATCTTTTCAATGAGCCCAAGTTGAGCCTTGCCGATATCGCCGCTGGCTGCTGTCTGGGCTATCTGGATTTTCGCTTTCCGGACATCAAGTGGCGCGAGGCCCACGCCAATCTGGCTGTGTTCTACGGCAAAATCAGCGAGCGGCCCAGCTTCAAGGAAACGGTCCCTGTAGTATGATTATCCGGGATGGTTGCTGCTTCAAAGTGCGAGGTTTTGTCGTATGGAACAGGGCAGCAACAACCGGGTGATGCGCTGTCCCCTTTCTGGGGTGCGGGTTTATTGAAATCAATCCAAGCCCTTGGCGTTTTCCCAATGCCCAGGCCGCCATTCCTTCATTTATAAAGAAAGCATGGCGCCCAATTCACGATCAAACCGTTTTACAGCTGTGCTCTTATGCTTGGTGCTTCTATCTGGCTGCAGCTTTACTCAGCCCGTTGTAGAAGTAACCGCCAGGACAGTCTTTACCCCACTACCACTCAGTCTGGCCCAGATGGAAGCGCGTCGCCTTTGTCGGGAACATGCGCAGGAAATGCACGCCCAGAAAACCGACGCGGAGCGAACGGCGGCGCTTAACAAGGAAATAGAGGATTATCAGGCCTTGGTAGAAGAAGCCTTGATTTATCGGGCCGAGACGGTGCGTCTGGTTGAGAGGCTGCGTGCAACGCTGGATGAAGGGAAAACAATCCCGGGACAGGATCTCACTGCCCTGAATGAAGGTTTGGCCAGACATCTCGTGCTGCGGGAAAAGCTTTTCCGGGTGGCGGAGGCCCACGAGTGCTGGCTCGACGAAAACGGGCCGCTGACGGAATTATCAGCAGAGCAGCGCCTAAAGGGCATCATGATTTCGCTCTCCGCTGCGCTTGTGCTCTACGACAACTACCTGCTGGCCATTTCTCACTATCAGGAGGAACCGCGGCTTCGTATGCTGCTTAATAACAAGGACGTGGGCTATGGGATCGATTATGGTGATTTGAATCTGGTGGCCATGTCGTTCGCTTCAGAAGAAAATCGCAATCGGGTCCGGCACGGGATTACCTACTACGAAGACGCGATAGATGGTATGAAGGATCAGTTGGCACAGGACAAATACCTGTTGTTTCTGGATCAACTCATCAATCAAAGCCCTTCCTACAGCATGACTAGGCGCTTCTCACCGCTGGCCTATCTCGGGCGCAAGATCGAGTTCTACGTCCCGTTCACTATTGAGGCACTGTTGCGGCTCAAGACTGAAGGCGTGGGCATGGCAAGCATGATATTCGGCAACACCGTGGGATTGGTGGAGAGCCGTCGAGGAAAACTTTATGGCCATGTGGATGTCGCCATGGGGCTGTTGAAGGAGCTTAAGGCCGGCGATATCCTGGTCGAGCGAACCCCATTCCGGCTGACCAATTCTTTCATCCCAGGGCGCTGGGGCCATGCCGCGATCTGGATCGGTAACGAGTCGGAGTTAAGGACGCTCGGAATTTGGAGCCACCCGGTAATTGAGCCATACCAGGAAGCTATCCGGAAGGGCCGAGGCATTGTCGAGGCACTCAGGCCCGGTGTTGAATTGAACACCCTCGAACATTTTCTGAACGTGGATGATTTGGCTGTAATGCGGCTGCGCAAACTTGAAGCAGCAGGAAAGGCCGAGGTGATCCTTCAGGCCCTTCGGCAAATGGGCAAGCGTTATGATTTCAATTTCGACGTTGAGACCCGTGACACAGTCGGGTGCGCCGAGCTCGTTTACCATGCCTATGGCCATGTTGACTGGCCAACACGAAAGCGGCTGGGGCGAGCTACCATCACCCCCGACGATATCGCGGTTAAAGCACTTGATGATGGCCCGCTTACGTTGGTACAGCTCTATAACGACGGCGAGAAGGTAAGTGAGGACCTGAAGCAAAGCCTGGAAGAAATGTTGGCACAGCCTCAGTAAATAAATTGAACGGGATTGCTCCTCTTTTTTGATGAATTAAAAATTGACTGCTCAGATAGGCAGGTAGGGGTTAAGAATGGGTGAGAAGCAATTTAACACAGCAACTCTGGCCGGCGGCTGTTTCTGGTGCCTGGAAGCGGTATTCCAGCGGCTGAAGGGCGTTGAGAGTGTGGTGTCTGGATACATGGGCGGGGCGACGCCAAATCCAGCTTACCGTGATGTCTGCAATGGCAACACTGGACATGCCGAGGTTGTACAGATCAAGTTTGACCCTGAGGTGATTTCACTTACGGATTTGCTGGAGGTTTTTTTTGCGATCCACGATCCCACAACCTTGAATCGGCAGGGTAATGATCGGGGCACCCAGTATCGCTCGGCGATTTACTTTCACTCTGCCGAACAGCAAGCAGCTGCCGAAGCGGTCATGAAAGCGGAGCAGGCCAACTGGTCAGATCCCATTGTGACTGAACTGACTGCGGCGGAGACCTTCTATCCCGCCGAGGACTATCACCAGAACTATTTCAACCAGAATACCTATCAGCCTTATTGCCAGTTTGTAGTGGCGCCCAAGGTGCAAAAGACAATCGAGAAGTTCAGCGAAAAACTGAAAGCTGATTAACGGAAGGGTGTCGCTGTACCGTCACGGCTCAAGCGGTAGCTTTGCCAGTCGGGGCCGCATAGCCCAAACTTGAACGGACTATCGCGCCCGGGTGCGGCGAAACGCAGATCCTCAAACCAGACGCATCCTCCATTGGGATGGTGGTCGATCCGGTATAGAACCGGTGCGCTGGCAAACCAGCGGAAGAATCCGAATTCCGGCCGTGCCCAGATGTCGCGCGCAAGCGAGTTATTCAATCCATTCCCGAATTTCGCGACAGTGTGCCAGTTCGCCAGTGCCGGTGGCTGGAATGCAGCAAGTGCGCGGCCAAGCCAGTTGGCATCAGGTGTGGCAGTTTGTTGAGTCTGGCTGTTCAGCTTCAAGTGCGCATAGTGGTAATGTTCGCCTTCGCGAATGATCACTGTCCAGTTGAAGGGCGCAATTGGGCGGGCCTCTGCAGTAATGACGGTGTCATTCCAGCCTTGCGCGCGAGCATAGACCTGGCCGGCATCAAGCGCCTGTTGTTTCCAGGAGAACTGGATAGCTATCCAGGCAATAGCAGCCAATGCGCTTAACTGGGCAGGCCGCATTGATGCCTTCTTCCACAGGCTGCCCAGATAGCCCAGCAGAAACACAAGGGTCAGTAGGGGGTCGATGATAAACGTTGTGCCCAAGGCGTAGGTTTGATGCGAAAGCGGCGCAAACAACTGGGTGCCGTAACCGGTGATCCAGTCAGCAGCAATGTGAACCACCAGAGCAACGGCAGAGAGGCCATAGAAATCGCGCCAGCCGCCGGGGGTCTTGAACATGCGGGAGAAAATCCAGGACAACAGCCATGCCCAGATCGGCACCATCAGCAGCGAATGCGTTTCGCCTCGGTGGTGCAGCAAATAAAGCTCGGAAGAAAACGGCGCCAGCAGGATGTCCAGGTCGGGCATGTTGACCGCCAGCGCGCCAGCTATGTAGCGCTGACGCATGGACAGCCTGCTCGCCGGAAAGAGGCGGGCGGTGACGAGACCGGAGAGGGTGTGGGTCAGGTTGTCCATGCCGTTCAGAAAACGAATGAGTCTGGTAGTTCCTTAGTGGCGCGTATCAGTTGGCTCTATGCCGGGCGTACTGGTAAAGAGCTGTACCGCATCCACCGCATCAAAATGATACAGGCGGCCGCAGAACTCGCAACCGATCTCGATTTCATCGCGCTCTTCCAGAATGCTTTCCACTTCCTCCTTGCCCAGCGATTGCAGCATGTCCGCCACTTTCTCGCGCGAGCAAGAGCAGGAGAAGCTCAGCGGCTCCTGTTCGAAGCGCCGCAGGGTTTCCTCGTGGAACAGGCGCAGCAGCATGTCGTTGGCTGAAAGATCAAGTAGCTCTTCTGGCTTGATGGTGTCTGCAAGGATGGCCGCGCGGTTCCAGGCGTCTGCATCCATGCCTTCCTGGTCGGGCATGCGCTGCAGCATCATGCCGGCCACCCTGTCCTTGCCTGTGGTGAGGTAGATGCGGGTGTCGAGCTGTTCGGAGCTTTGCATGTAACGGGCCAGCACTTCGGCCGTCGTGGCACCTTCCAGCGGCACAATGCCCTGATAGTTTTTCTTGCCGGCCTTGCTCTGGTCCAGCGTCACCACAAAACGGCCGTGACCAAGTTGCTCGGAAAGCGGGCC
>JAHENE010000022.1 GCA_024643305.1 Thiobacillaceae bacterium
CGTGCTTTTCCGCCATGTTTTGAAAAATGGCCTTATCCCAATCCTGACCGGCGCGGTCGTGGTGTTACCGCTGCTGTTTACCGGCAGCTTGGTGACGGAGTCGTTCTTCGGCATCCCGGGGCTTGGCAGCTATACCATCGATGCCATCCGCGCCCAGGATTTTGCCATCGTCCAGGCGATGGTTTTTCTGGGTTCCGCACTTTACATCGTTGGGCTCCTGCTGACGGATATCTCCTACACGCTGGTGGATCCAAGGGTGCGCCTGACATGAGCTTTCAACCGGCACTGCTGTCGACGGATATCCTGATCTGGCTGCTGGTCGTGGCGTGTGCAGGATTCGCCTGGCATATCGTGCGCAGTCCAGTTTTGCGCAGCGCCTGGCACAAGGTATTGGTGCGCCCCATGGGAATGGCGTCGGTGGTGGTGCTGATCGTATTCGTTCTGGCTGGACTGGCGGACAGCCTGCACTATCGCGAGAGACTCGACAACGGCCAACTCGATGTGGAAATAAAGAGCGTTCTTGATAGCGCCCTCGCGCCACTTACAAAACATACCGAGCGCACTTACTCGGCACCGCTCGCCACCCATGCACAGGCCATGGAAACGATTGTGAAGGCCGATGGCAGCCAGGTACGCGAAACGCCTCGCCTGCAGTTTGGCGGTGCGCACCTGACAGACCCGGAAAGAGACTGGGCTGGCGACATACTTGCACGCCTGCTGAGAGGGCTGGTTTTGGGAGGGGTAGCAAGTCTGCTCCTGGCCGGGTTGCTGGCCGTTTCCGTAAACATAATTTGGAAGCGCGGTTTTGCCTATGCCTTTTCTCGATTGTGGAAGCCGGAGAAGAGCGACCTTGCCTGGCGAAGCTTGTTATTGACCTCCACGCTGTTGTTGCTGATTGCTGGAGCAATAGCCAGCCTGGCCGGTGGCTACCATGTGCTTGGCACTGACAAGGTCGGTCAGGATGTGCTCTTCCAGACTTTGAAGAGCATACGCACCGGCCTGGTGATCGGCACACTGACCACGCTGGTGACACTGCCGGTGGCCATCATTCTCGGACTGCTGGCGGGTTACTTCCGCGGCTGGATTGATGATGTCATTCAGTACATTTACACCACCCTCAATTCAATTCCATGGGTGCTGCTGGTGGCGGCAGCCGTGTTGATCGTGCAAGTGTTCATCGAACAGAATGAGAGCAGCTTTTCTTCGGTGGCCGAGCGTGCGGATGTGCGATTGCTGGCACTGTGCGTCATCATAGGCCTCACCGGCTGGACAGGCCTCGCACGCCTGCTGCGTGCGGAAACACTCAAGCTCCGCGAGCTGGATTATGTGACGGCCGCACGCGCTTTCGGTGTTTCAGGCCCACGCATTCTTTTGCGCCATATCCTGCCCAATGTGCAGCATCTGATTTTGATTTCGGTGGTGATGGATTTCTCGGGGCTGGTGCTGGCCGAGGCCATCCTGTCTTATGTTGGCGTGGGTGTCGATCCGGTCATGAACAGCTGGGGCAACATGATCAATGCAGCCCGCCTGGAACTCGCGCGCGAGCCCCTGGTATGGTGGCCGCTGGTGGCAGCCTTCAGCATGATGTTTGCACTGGTGCTGGCGGCCAACCTGTTTGCCGATGTGGTGCGCGATGCTTTTGATCCGCGCACGGCTACAGGCAGTGGAGCAGGCTCATGAGCCTGCTCAAGGTCGAAAATCTAAGTGTGCGGATTGCCGGCGTTACGCCGGTTGATTGCGTGAGTTTCAGCATCGGTGCCGGCGAAGCCTTTGCCTTGCTGGGCGAATCTGGCTGCGGAAAATCCATGACTGCGCTGGCACTGATGCGCCTCTTGCCTCCGGGTGGGCGCATTGCCGAAGGGCAGGTAAGCTTCGAAGGAGAAGTGCTGGGCACCTTGCCGGAGTCGCATATGCGTACCTTGCGCGGACGCGGCATGGCCATGATTTTCCAGGAACCCCAGACCTCGCTTAATCCGGTCATGACGATAGGCGATCAAATTGCGGAGGCCTTGCCAACCGGCATGACACGCAACGAGCAAAAAGCGGAAGTGCTGAAGTTGCTGGAGGAGGTTGGTATTCCCCATCCGGAAACGCGCATCCACAGCTACCCCTTCGAACTTTCCGGCGGTCAGAAGCAGCGCATCATGATTGCCCAGGCGCTGGCAGGAAGGCCTAAGCTGCTGATCGCAGATGAGCCCACTACGGCGCTGGACGTGACCCTGCAGGCGCAAATACTCCAGCTCATCAAGCGGCTTGCAAAAGAACGCGGCATGGCGCTGATGCTGATTACCCACGACCTTGGCGTTGCCCGCAAAATGGCTAACCGTGTCGGCATCATGTACGCAGGGCAACTGGTTGAAACCCTGCCTGTCGATGACGAAACGGGACTGGCTCGTGCCTTCCACCCCTACACGCGCAAGCTGATGGCTGCCGTACCCAGCCTCGAACGCGCCGGGCAAAGGCTTGCCGCCATTCCCGGACGTGTGCCGTCTTTGAACCAGCCATTCACTGGCTGCCGCTTTGCAGATCGCTGCGCCCACGCTTTTTCTCCCTGCGCCGCAACGCTGCCGGAGTGGAACAATCTTGGAGATGGCCATGCAGTACGGTGTCATCTTGCCGTACAGGCAGACACCAAACCTGAAAACGAAACCTTGCAGCCATTGAAAGCGGCAGTCCCGGGAACCGTCTGCGTGCTTGCCGTACGGAATCTGCAGGTAACTTTTGCCCAGCGAACCGGCCAACTGTTTGGCAAGCAAAACATTCAAGCTGTCGACGGCATAAGTTTCGAACTGGCCGCAGGCGAAACCCTTGCCCTGGTTGGAGAGTCTGGTTGCGGCAAAACCACTGCCGCAAAGGCCATTCTTGGACTGACCGAGATCAGTGGCGGCGAAGTGGAACTGGACGGGCGCACGGTCTCGCACTTTTCCGAGCATCAGTTCAAACCATTCCGTCGGCTGGCGCAAATTGTCTTCCAGGACCCCTACAGTTCGCTCAATCCCAGAATGCGGGTGGGCGACATACTGCTTGAAGGCATGACCGCGCTGGGCGTGGGCAAGGCTTCCGGCCGAACGAAGGCCATTGCAGCATTGCTTGAGAAAGTCGGCCTTGATCCTGACGCTACCGGGAAGTACCCGCATGAATTTTCCGGTGGACAGCGTCAGCGCATTGCCATTGCGCGAGCGCTGGCAGTACAGCCCAAGCTGCTGATCTGTGACGAACCCACCTCGGCGCTGGATGTTTCAGTGCAGGCTCAGATACTCAATCTGCTGGCTGACCTGCAGCGCGAAGAAGGCCTTGCGATGCTGTTCATCACTCACAACCTTGCGGCAGTGGGTTACCTTGCGAACCGCGTCGCGGTGATGCGCGCTGGAAAAATTGTCGAGACAGGGACGACCCGGGATATTCTGATCCGCCCGCAGCATCCCTATACGAAGGGCTTGCTGGAATCAGTGGTTTGAAGAGCCGTTAGCTCCGCTTGATGGTGAGCTGCCGACCGGCCTGCACGTTGGAACCTCTGAGTTTGTTCCAGGCTTTGAGCTCAGAGACGGAAACATTGAAGCGGTTCGCGATGGAGAACAGTGTGTCACCGCTGCGAACGGTATATCGGGCGGTGCTGCCTGTACGCGTTTTGCCGGAGGAAGCCGTTCTGTTTGTGTAATTGCCGGTTGCTGCTGGCATGATGGCCAGGCGCTGGCCAACCCGGAGCCTGGAGGACTTGAGCCTGTTCAAGCGCTTGAGGCTGGCGGAGCTGACGTGAAGCTTCCTGGCAATACTGCCAAGTGTTTCACCCCTTTGCACGACATGGTACCTGGCGCTGGCCAGGCTGGCTTCACGTGCATCTGCAACGGCTTCCTGCCAGCTGGCGGTTTCAACTTCGTTTTCTGCGGAATTGTTGATGGGCGCCAGGATTACCTGGTCCTTCACGAGCCTGCCATTCCTGAGGTGCAAATGATTGTGTTCGGCAATGCGCTCAGGCGTGGTGCTGAACTGTTCAGCGATATCGGCCGCGGTCATACCTCTTTTGGCGGTTACTGGCTTCCAACTGTCCCATTCGCCCTTTTCGATGTTGGCCTGGAAAACATCTGCGTTGCTGACGGGCACCAGCACCGACACATCGCTGCCAGCCTTGATCAGTTTGCGCGGGAATGCCGGATTGAGTGAAAGGAATTCTTCCACGCTCACGCCGGCCAAACGGGCGGCGGAACGCACATCCATGGCGCCGGTGTTTAGCGAGACCTGTGTGAAATAGGGTTCGTTGGGTATGTCGTTGAGTTCAACACCAAAACTCTGAGGGTCAAGAACAAGCTGCCTGACCGCCATCAGCTTGGGTACGTAATGACGCGTTTCGGGCGGCAAAGACAGGCTCAGGTAATCGGTGGGCTTGCCTCTTGCGGCATTTTTCTGGATGGCTCTGGAAACACAGCCTTCACCGCAGTTATAGGCGGCCAGTGCCAGCTCCCAGGAGCCGAAATCGATATAGAGTTTCTGCAGGTAATCCAGTGCGGCCTGGGTGGCGGCAGTAACGTCACGGCGGCCGTCGTACCACCAGTTCTGCTGCAAACCGTAGTTCTTGCCGGTGGAGGGGATGAACTGCCATATCCCTGCGGCATGCGAACGCGAGTAGGCCTGCGGGTTGTATGCGCTTTCCACCATGGGCAGCAGCGCAATTTCCATGGGCATGCCGCGCTTCTCGACTTCCTCGACAATATGAAAAAGATATAGGCGCGAGCGATCCAGCATGCGCATTACGTATTCCGGACGCTTGGCGTACCAGTCGATGTGAGATTGCGTCAGGGTGGAATCGAGCTGTTCAAGCTTAAGACCGGAACGAATTCTGTTCCAGAGATTGTCTGCCTGTTCGGGGGAAGCTTGCTCAGGGGAGGTTGAGGAAACATAGGTTTGCCCCTCATAGTAAGCCAGTTGCATATCCTGCTCGCTGTATGCCGCCGGCGAGAGCAAACCGAAGGCAATGCTTAGCGAAACAAGAAGTGACAGACGCAAAACGCTCCCCTTAATTTTTGAATTTGTGACAAGAGCAGGATGCTAAGCTGCCAGGCTTTCGAGGTCAACCATTTGATTCGGTTCAAAAAACATCCTTTGCACGCCGCAACGCGCCAAATACTTCTACGGCATCTCTGGGGGGATGCTTCAGCAAAATTTGTGCAGCCTGGATCAGCGCTGGCTCATGGCAACGCAAGAAAGGGTTGGTGGCTTTTTCCTGGGCTATTGTCGAGGGCAGGGTGGGGACACCTGTGCTTCGTCGGGCCTTGTCATTCAGCTCACGTTCCAGCAGCATGGGATTTCTGCCATCCACCGTTTTTGCGAAGCGGATATTACTTAAGGTGTATTCATGCGCGCAGAAAATTTCTGTATGGTCAGGTAGTCGCGACAAGTTGTTGAGGCTGGATAGCATCATGTCGGGGGTGCCTTCGAAAAGGCGGCCGCAGCCGCAGGCAAACAGCGTATCGCCGCAAAACAGCCGGTCGCCGTCGTAATAGGAGACATGGCCGAGAGTGTGGCCGGGCGTGCCGATGACGTTGAATACGAGGTCCAGTTCGGAAATGCTGATGGTATCTCCGTCTGAAACAGAATGAGTCAGGCCCGGAATGTTCTCCTGTGCAGGACCGTAAATACGCGGGCTATAGCGCGCGGCAAGATCGGGCATGCCGCCGACATGATCGCCATGATGATGGGTGATCAGGATGGCCAGCAGGTTGAGGCCATGTTTTTCGAGGAAATCGATGCAGGGCGCAGCATCGCCAGGATCAACCAGCACAGCGTGGCGCTGGTCATGCAATGCCCAGATATAATTGTCCTGGAAAGCGGTAATGGGCGTGATGGTCAACATGGGGTCAAGGAATCATGAAAGCTTCAAAGGTCAGTCAGGCATGGTTTGAAAGCCCGCTCGGTGCTTATCTGCTTGAGCGCGAACAGGCCTATTATGACCGCAGCGTGGCCGATATATTCGGTTTTTACGCGGTGCAGACAGGGCTCACCCAGTTTGATTTCCTTCGCAACAGCCGTATCCCCAAGCGTATCCATTGTGGAGAGGGGAAAAACTCCGAAGTTATAGCCGAGCCAATGTTTCTGCCCTTCGAGAGCCAGTCCGTCGATTTGCTCTTGATGCCGCACGTTCTTGAATATACCGACCACCCACATCAGGTGCTGCGCGAGGCAGAAAGAGTCCTGAGGCCCGAAGGGCGCCTGATTCTTTCCGGATTCAACCCCCGCAGCCTTTGGGGGCTGAGCAGGATATTGAAAGGCCACGAAAAGGGTTTTCCCTGGAACGGACATTTTCTCAACATGCCGAGGGTCAAGGACTGGCTCGCGCTCCTTGGATTCGAGCTTGCGGCGGGAAGCATGTGCTGTTATCGCCCGCCCATCAACAAGGATAACTGGCTCAGGCGCTTCCGATTCATGGAACCTGCGGGGGATCGCTGGTGGGCCATGGGCGGCGGCGTTTATTTTCTGCAGGCCATCAAGCGCGTACCTGGCATGCGTGTGCTGACACCGGCCTGGAAGGCGCCTGCAAATGCCAACGCCGCGCCGTCGTTGGCAACAGGAAAAATTCTGAACATGGCGCAATACCGGACTCGACGTGGAAAAAACTGACTGGGTGGATGCCTATACGGATGGCGCCTGCAAAGGCAACCCGGGGCCGGGCGGGTGGGGCGTGTTGCTGGTCTATGGAGAGCACCGCAAGGAATTTCATGGCGGGGAAGCACACACGACCAACAACCGCATGGAACTGCAGGCGGTCATCGAAGCTTTGAAAATCCTCAAGCGCACCAGCAATATCCGCATACACACTGATTCGCAGTATGTGCATAAAGGCATCAGCGAATGGCTGGCTGGCTGGAAGCGAAAGGGCTGGAAAACCGCTGATGGCAAGCCTGTCAAAAACCAGGACTTGTGGGAAGAACTGGATGTATTATCGTCCGGACACAAGGTTAAATGGGTGTGGGTAAAAGGGCATGCCGGACACCCTGGTAACGAATCTGCAGACAGGCTTGCAAACCTGGGTGTGGAAAGCATAAGAGGTTAACAACAAATTGCGTCAGATTATTCTGGATACGGAAACCACCGGGCTTGACCCCCGGCAGGGGCATCGTGTCATTGAAATCGCTGCAGTGGAAATGCTGAACAGACGGCTGACCGACAATCATTTCCACCGCTACCTCAACCCTGACCGCGACATCGAAGAAGGTGCCATGCAGGTGCACGGAATTACCCGCGAGTTTCTGCAGGACAAGCCAAGATTCCCGGATATTGCGCAGGAGTTCATCGAGTTCGTGCAGGGAGCCGAACTCATCATTCACAACGCGCCATTCGATACATCCTTTCTGAATATGGAACTGGCATTGCATGGCTTGCATGAATTGCAAAGTTTTTCAGGGGAAGTGATCGACACCCTGATCATGGCCAGGTCACTCCATCCGGGGCAACGCAACAGCCTGGACGCCTTGTGCAAACGCTATGGCGTGGACAACTCGACCCGCACCCTTCATGGCGCCTTGCTGGACTGTGAACTGCTCGCCCAGGTCTATCTATCCATGACGCGCGGCCAGGAGTCGTTGGTCATGGAAACCTCCGTCGCTTCGGCCGGGGCGGCCAGTGCCGCGTCTGCCAGAACAAGGCAACGTCCTATTCTCGCTGCGGTTTCCGTGGAAGAACATGCAGCCCATCTTGATCTGCTTGAGCAGATTGACAGGGAGTGCGGCGGCACCTGTCTCTGGAAACATTGATTTGCAGGCTCAATTGCAAAACTTCCATCCTGCTTCTGGCCTGATACGCCTCCTCAAGGCAACAATGCTTTGGGTGGGGGTTTTCCTGTCTTTGCTGGGTTCGGGCGCAGTGCATGCTGCGGTAGTGGCAGTTGTTCTGTCTGACGATTCGCAGCCCTACCTCGAGGCAGCCGATGCCATAGAAGCAAGCCTGGGTTCCGAGCACACCGTAATCAGGGTGCTGAGCAACAAGCTTGCAGTCAGCGATTCAGCCTTGTCCCGGGCAAAAATAATGGTGACAGTGGGTGTAACGGCTGCGCAGCAGGTTGCGGAACGCGGCGGCAAGACACCGGTGCTGGCGGTGCTTGTTACCGAAGGTTGGTATCGTGGTGAAGGGCGCGAGCAACTGGCGAGAGCAGGTAGAAGTACAGGGGCGCTGGTCATTGAGCAACCTTTTGCCCGGCAGTTCCGTGTGGTTACCCGCGCCTTCCCGGATGCCAAGAAAATCGGTGTTTTGGTTGGGCGCGACAATGCCCGGCAGCTTGCCGAGTTGGAAAAAGCCGCTGCTGCTCAGCAACTGACCCTGGTCAATGCCGTAGTCGATTCGGAATCCAACCTGGTTTCTGCCTTGGCTCAGGTCCTGGCAGATGCGGATCTGCTGCTTGCCGTTCCGGAACCGGATCTCCTTAACCGGAATACGGTCCAGAGCGTGCTCATGACTTCCTATCGCTACCGGGATCCGGTAGTGGGTTACTCGAAGTCGCTGTCGCGTGCAGGCGCGCTGGTTTCCGTTTATTCCACACCAAAACAAATTGGACGACAGGCAGGAGAAATAGCCGCCAGTTTGCTGAATGGCGGCCGGCTGGATGGTTTGCAATGGCCGAAATATTTCTCGATTGCAATCAACAAGCATGTGGCGAGATCCCTGGGTATCAATTTACCTAGTGAGGAAACGCTGAATCGGGACTTGGGGGGCGAGGATGATTAATCCAGGCATCCGCCTCCGGGTTTTCTGGCTGTCCATCGTGCCGGTATTTGTGACCAGTTCCGTACTGCTTGTCTACCTGGCCATCAATAAAATCCAGGATTTGGAGGCATCCCTGGCTGACCGTGGTGCGGCGATTATCCGCAACCTGGCTCCGTCCGTTGAATATGGCGTGATTTCGGGCAACCCGGATATTCTTGAGTCGCTGGTCGAAAGCGCGTCGAAGGAGCCTGATGTCGAAGGCGTGGCTATTTTTAACAGTCTGGGCCAGCCACTTATCAGTGCAGGCAGGACGGACTGGCAGAAACTGCCAACCGCCATCACGAATGTAAAAACAACCAGCCGGTTTGACCAGGACAATTCCCTGATCTTTCTGGGACCCATTGTTCGAACGGTGGTTGCACTTGATGACATTGGCTTGCCAGGTGAAAGCGAATCGCCTGCCGAACGCCAAAAAGTGGGATGGGTTGTCATTGAATTGTCCCGGGCGACCTTGCTCGGCAACGAAAGGCAAGTCGTGCTGCAAAGCCTGCTCATTCTGGTCATTGGTTTGCTGCTTAGCGCATTGCTGGGCTGGCGGCTTGGGCGACGCATTACCCAGCCTATCCTGTCCTTGACGCATTCGGTTGAGAGAATCGGCGAAGGCCACCTTACCGAGCGAGCGGCCTCAACCGGCAGCACGGACGAGTTTGGTATTTTGCAGCGCGGCATCAACCACATGGCCAGCAGCCTGCAGGCTGCGCATGAGCAAATGCAGGAACGCATCGATCAGGCAACCGCCCGCCTGGTTTATCAGGCAAATCATGATGCACTTACCGGGCTGGTCAATCGCAACGAATTCGAACATCGCCTGAACCTGGCCCTTGGTACAGCCCAGCAACATGGCCGGACTCATGCCTTGTGCTATATGGATCTTGACCAGTTCAAGATCGTCAACGACACATGCGGCCATGCGGCCGGAGACGAGCTGTTGCGTCAGATTGCGATGATGCTGAAGGAGATGCTGCGCGAACGGGATACCCTGGCGAGACTTGGCGGTGACGAATTTGCCCTGCTGCTTGAAAACTGCGACCTCAATGATGCAAAACATGTATCTGAAGCCTGCCGCAACCTGGTGCGGCAATATCGCTTCAAGTGGGAAGGTCGCGTTTTCAATATTGGCATGAGCATTGGCCTGGTCATGGTAGACCGCGTGTCCGGCTCCATGACTGATCTGCTTTCGGCTGCCGATGCCGCGTGCTATGTGGCCAAGAACCGGGGCCGCAACCAGGTCCATATTTACCAGGTTGCAGACTCTGATCTTGCGCGCCATCGCAGTGAGATGCAGTGGGTCGAACGCATCAACAAGGCGCTGGAAGAGAACCGTTTCAGGCTTTACTGGCAGGAAATCAAGTCCGTGCAGCCCGTCGAACAGAAGGAATGCTACTTCGAGATACTCTTGCGCATGATTGACGAGGAGGGCAACATCATTCTGCCGATGGCCTTTATTCCTGCTGCCGAGCGATATGCGCTCATGCCGAAGCTGGATCGCTGGACTGTTGAAAACGCCGTCAAGATTTGTGGAAGCAAGGTTGCCGGACGCTTTATGGCCGCAAACAATAAAGGCTGCGTTTTCTCGGTCAACCTGTCCGGAATTTCACTGAAGGACCATGAGTTCAGGGAGTGGCTGCAAAAGAAGCTCAGTGACACCCCGGGGCTGGGCGAGCTTCTTTGTTTCGAGATCACTGAAACGGCGGCAATTGGCGATCTTGTCACCATCAACAACTTCATTACCGAGCTCAAGCGCTTCGGCTGCCGTTTCGCGCTGGATGATTTCGGAAGCGGCTTGTCTTCGTTCAACTACCTCAAGAACCTTGACGTCGATTTTCTCAAGATCGATGGCGCCTTCGTGCAGGATATGGCTTCCGATGCGCTTGATTTTTCCATGGTGGAGGCAATCCACTATGTAAGCCGCAAGGTCGGTCTAAAGACTGTTGCGGAATTTGTCGAGTCGCAGGCAGTGCTGGATTGCCTGCGCACGATAGGCGTTGAATATGCGCAGGGTGATTATCTTCACAAGCCCGAGCCTATCGCGCTGCTTTTGGTCAAGCTCCAGGAGAGCGCGTTGCAGTCACAGTAAAACCTGCTTCGGCCACGGCCTGTGCGAGTTGTTCAGAATTTGTTGCGGCGGCGTCATAGCTTACCCTGGCTTCGGATGGAACCAGGGTGACACTGGCTTGTTGCACACCGGGGGTGGACTGCAGAACGCGGGTAACGCTGTTGACGCAGCCGCCGCAGGTCATGCCGGAGATTGTGAGAACGACATCAGACATTAGATGCTCCTTGTGTTGCTGGAGCGCCTAGTTTATTGCTTTTTTTGAGTTTACTGTTTGCGCGGGCGCTTGCGCACCGCTTCTTTGGCGGTGTCAATCAGGCGCTCGGCGACCAGCACGCTGTTGACCTCGAAAGTGCCATTGTCGATGGCGCGCTTGATGGCGGCGACCTTGGCAGCGTCGGAAATATCGAGTTTATCCAGTTCGGCTTCCAGTTCGCGCAATTGGCTGGTGGAAGCAGTAACCTGAAGCTTGTCCACGTTTCCAGAGGTCGCAGTCTTGGCAGACTTGCGGACGCCCGCAGCCTGTGTCGTTGAAACGGTCTTGCCACCAATAATAGAAGGAGGCCGTTTGGTGATTTTCATGGATAACCCGGTTGCCAGACTTGGTTCAGTCTCTACTACCCTCATTTTTCGGACTAACCGGGGAAAACTTTAGTTCCAGACCCTATATAAATTGATTATGAATCAAGGCGATAAGCAATTAACCTGATACGCACAATTTAAAGCATGTGCGAAGCCATGCCGTCGGCCAGCTTGGGCTCGAACCAGGTGGACTTGGGCGGCATGACTTCATTGGCGTCCGCCACGGCCATCAGGTCCTGCATGGAGGTGGGGTGGAGCGACAAGGCCAGCGCCATCTCCCCGCTGTTCACGCGCTTTTCCAGTTCGGCCAGGCCGCGGATGCCGCCCACGAAATCGATGCGCTTGTCGCGGCGCGGATCGGTTATGCCGAGGATGGGGGCGATCAGGTTGTTCTGCAGCAGGCTCACATCCAGACGGCCTACCGGATCATTGGGGATCAGGCCGGGCTTGATGCCGAGTTTGTACCACTTGCCGCCCAGATAGAGGCCGAACTCGCCCGGCTTGGCCGGTTTGACGGCTTCAATAGCCGCTTCCACTTCAAAAGCGCCCTTGACCTTGTCCAGGAAGGCATCCGCCGTCAGGCCGTTCAAGTCAGTAATCACCCGGTTGTAGTCCAGGATGTGCATTTCGTGCGCCGGAAAAATCACCGACAGGAAAGCGTTGTAGGCTTCCTCGCCCGTATGGCTGGCATTCGCAGCCTTGCGCGTGGCGCAGATGCGCGAGGCCGAAGCCGAACGGTGGTGGCCATCGGCAATGTAAATCGCATGCATGGCATCGAACAGGCGGGTAATGGCGGCAATGTCGCCCGCGTCGCGCATCACCCACAACGTGTGGCGCACGCCATCGTCGGCCACGGCATCGGCGTCCGGTGTGCCCTGCGCGGTCTTGGCCAGGATGGCATCGACCTCGGGTTGGTTCGGATAGGCCAGCAGCACCGGGCCGGTCTGGGCGTTGGTGGTGTCGATCTGGCGAACGCGGTCGTCTTCCTTGTCCGGGCGGGTGAACTCGTGCTTGCGGATGCGGTTGGTGTCGTAGTCGGCCACGCTGGCGGCGGCGACGATGCCGGTCTGCACGTGCTCGCCCATCTGGATGCGATACACGTAGTAATAAGCAGCCTCATCCTGCTTCAGCACACCGGCGGCAACCATGGCTTTCAGGTTTTCTGCCGCCTTCGCATACACCTCGGGGGCGTAGGGATTGGTGCCCTCGGGCAGGTCAATTTCCGGCTTGGAGATGTGCAAAAAGCTGAAAGGTTTGCCTGCCGCGCGCACGCGGGCCTCGGCGGTGGACAATACGTCATAGGGCGGGGCCACGACTTCGGCAGCACGGCCGGGAGCGGGACGCAGGGCGGGGAAGGGACGGATCAGGCTCATGTTCAGTTTCTTCAGGGCGTTTTCAATTCTTCAAGCAATGCCTGCGCGGCCGAAATCTTGGCTTCCAGGTCGGGCAAGGATTTTTGCAGTTTCAGGCGGTCTTGTCCGGCCAGTTTGATCTCGGCACGGCTTTGCACCAACAACAGGATTTTAACCGGATCGATGGGCGGGTTCTTCATGAATTGCAGCGTCAGGCCGTCTGCACTGGCGTCCAGGCGGGTCACGCCCAGCGGTTTTGCCAGCAATCGCAGCTTGTGTCCGGCCAGCAGGGTCCTGGCAGGATCCGGCAAGAGGCCGAAGCGGTCGATGAGTTCCTCGGAAAGTTCGGTGATTGCCTCCGCGTTCTTGCAATTGGCCAGGCGCTTGTAGATGACCAGGCGTTCGTGCACGTCTGCGCAATAGGTTTCCGGCAATAGCGCGGGCTGGTGCAGGTTGATTTCGGAGACCGCGCCCAGCGGTTCGGCCATGTCCGGTTCGTGCCCGGACTTGAGGCTGGCCACCGCCGCGCCCAGCATGTCGTTGAAGAGCGAGAAGCCGACTTCCTGCATGTCGCCGCTCTGCTTTTCGCCCAGCACTTCGCCGGCGCCGCGGATTTCCAGGTCGTGCATGGCAAGGTAGAAACCTGCACCCAGTTCTTCCATGGCCTGGATGGCTTCCAGGCGCTTCTTGGCCAGCGCGGTAAGCGAGGTTTCATCCTCAACCAGCAGATAGGCGAAAGCCTGGTGGTGCGAGCGCCCGACCCGTCCGCGCAACTGGTGCAGCTGCGCCAGGCCGAATTTGTCCGCGCGGTTGATGAGCATGGTGTTGGCAGTGGGGATATCGATGCCGGTTTCGATGATCGTGGTGCACAGCAGCACGTCGTAGCGCTGCTGGTAAAAGTCGCGGATCACGTGCTCCAGGTCGCGCTCGTGCATTTGCCCGTGGCCCACACGGATGCGCGCTTCCGGCAAGAGCTTTTCCAGCTTTTCGCGCATGGCCTCGATGCTGTCCACCTCGTTGTGGAGGAAGAACACCTGCCCGCCGCGGCGCAGCTCGCGCAGCACGGCTTCGCGGACGAGGCCGTTGGAAAACGGCCGCACGAATGTTTTTACCGCCAGGCGCTTCTGCGGCGCGGTGGCGATCACCGAGAAATCGCGGATGCCCTCCAGCGACATGGCCAGCGTGCGCGGAATGGGGGTGGCGGTCAGGGTCATCACGTCAACTTCCGCGCGCAGTTGCTTCAGCCTTTCCTTCTGGCGCACGCCAAAGCGGTGTTCCTCGTCGATGATGATGAGGCCGAGGTTCTTGAACACGACATCTTTTTGAATCAGTCGATGGGTGCCGATGACGATGTCGACGCGGCCTTCGGCCAGTTCCTGCAAGGCTTGCGCCTGTTCCTTGGCGGTTCTGAACCGGGATAGCTCGGCAATCTTCACCGGCCAGGGCGAGAAGCGGTCGGCAAAATTCTGGTAATGCTGTTCGACCAGCAAGGTGGTGGGCGCGAGCAGCGCCACCTGCTTGCCGCCGGCCACTGCGGCAAAGGCCGCACGCAGGGCGACTTCGGTCTTGCCGAAACCCACGTCGCCGCAAATCAGCCGGTCCATGGGCTTGCCGCTTTGCATGTCGGCCAGGGTTGCACGGATCGCCTCGGCCTGGTCGGGCGTTTCCTCGAAACCAAACGAATCGGCAAAGGCCTGGTAGTCGTGTTCGGAGAATTTGAAAGCGTGGCCCTCGCGTGCCGCGCGGCGGGCGTACAAATCCAGCAATTCTGCGGCGGTGTCGCGCGCCGCCTGCATGGCCTTGCGGCGGGCCTTTTCCCACTGCTCCGTGCCCAGCCGATGCAAGGGGGCTTCATCGGCACTGGCGCCGCTATAACGGCTGATGACTTCCAGCTGCGAAACCGGCACGTACAGCTTGTCGCTGTTGGCGTATTCCAGCAGCAGGAATTCGGTCGGGCCTTCGCCCAGGTCCATGGTGGTCAGGCCCTGGTAGCGGCCCACGCCATGCTGCACATGCACCACCGGATCGCCGATCT
>JAHENE010000209.1 GCA_024643305.1 Thiobacillaceae bacterium
CGCTTGATCGCGTACAGGGTGTTCTTGGGGTTGGTTACCGCCTGGCGCTTGGCGGGGGCGCCAACCAGGATTTCGCCGTTGTCGGCATAAGCGATGATGGAAGGTGTGGTACGAGCGCCTTCGGCGTTCTCGATTACCTTAGGCGTGCCGCCTTCCATGACTGCCACGCAGGAGTTGGTGGTGCCAAGGTCGATTCCGATGATGCGTCCCATGATGAGTCCTTATAAATAAAACAATTAACTGGTTAACAATGTTGGGTTAAGGGTCTAATTTTCAAGCACCCGATTTATGCGTCCTTGGGCTTGGCGACCATGACCAGGGCTGGGCGGATGACTCGCTCGCTCAGCAGGTAGCCTTTTTGCAAGACGCTGACCACGGTATTGGCGGGCTCATCGGCTTCGACCATACTCATGGCCTGATGCTGGTGCGGGTCGAAGGCTTCGCCAAGGGGATTGATTTCTACGAGGTTGAATTTTCCGAATACCCCCGTCAACTGCTTAAGGGTAAGTTCAACGCCGCTCTTGAGGTTCGCGGAATTGGAAAGGTCGGCAGCCAATGCCGCTTCAAGGCTGTCCTTCACTGCCAGCAATTCGGAGGCGAAGCCTTCTACGGCAAATTTGTGCGCTTTGGCTACATCTTCCTGGGCTCGTCGGCGGATGTTATCCGTCTCGGCCTTGGCTCTTAGCCAGGCGTCATGATGTTCTGCGGCCTGAAGTTCGGCTGCTTTCAGCATTTCTTCCAGGCTGGGCATGGTTTCCTTGCCATTTTCAGAGGCAGTTTCGGGGGTGTTGTTTTCGGTCTGCATGCGGTCTCCAAACAAAATCATCCAATAACTTGGGACGCCAGAAGGGTTTTCAAGCCCGCATGATCAAAAAAATGAATGATGTTTCCGCGCTTGTCGAGCCGGGTTCAGGAATAAAGTGGATGTGCCCACGTCTTACCTGAAGGGAGGAGCGGGTCATGAAAAGAATGGTATCCAGACAAAGTCATTCGCTGCTTGCAGTGGCGCTGCTTGTTTTCACTGTTGGTGCCAGCGCAGGGCCACAATCGGAGTATGAATCAAGGGAGCAAGCGCTTTCCTCGCTGGAGAAATATAACCGCCTGATCGAGGCAGAACCGAAATACGCCATGTTCCATACCTTGCGTGGTGATGCCTACTATGCACTCAACGATTTGCATGGGGCGACGGAAAGCTACACCACTGCGATCAAGTTGGACGATCGTCAGGACAATGCCTATTTCGGTCGGGGCATGGCCCTGGGGCGCATGGGCCTGGTTGATGATGGCATCGCTGATCTCAGCCTGTATATCCGGCGCCACCCGGACAGTTCTGTGGCCTACACCAAGCGCGGTGTGCGCAATATTTGGCGTAATAACCTGGAACAAGCCGAAAAGGACTTAAAGCGGGCTATTGAACTCGATCCGGAAAACGCCGAAGCTCACGATGACTTGGGGGTGGTGCATGCCAAGCATCAGCGTATCAAAGAGGCGGCGCATCATTTCTCAACGGCAATCCAGATTGATCCAAGTTACCAGAAGGCATATCACAATCTGGCCATCAGTTTTTATGTAAGCGGACAGAATAAGGAAGCACTGGAAATTGTCGATGCCGGTCTGATGCTTGAACCGGAAAACCGCAACTCGCTGCTGTTGAAGTCCTCTGTCCTGAAAGCCATGGGCCGACTGGAGGAAGCCAGGAAAATTGAAGAGCATGTGGAGTTTCTGCCCGAGGGCAACTGGACTGAACGCAGCGACATAGGCGTTGGAACAAAGCAGGGAGGTAAACAATGATTCGATCCCTGGTTGCATTGATCCTGACTTGTCTGCTGTCAACCCTCGCTGGGGCAGCGAGTCCGGATGTGACTTTAAACGACATCAATGGAAAGCCACACCATTTCAGCGAGTACATAGGCAGAGGACAGTGGACCGTATTGACGGTATGGGGTCCTCGGTGCCCGCCCTGTGTCGAGGAGATGCCGGACTTGCAGAGTTTTCACGAAGCCAACAAGGATGGTAAAGCCATGGTGGTTGGTGTCGCGGTCGATTTTCCCAGTTTCGGCCCGGCGCGCAGGGACGAGGTTGCCAAATTTGCAGAGGATTACCAGATACTTTTTCCCTTGCTGCTGGGCAGTGAAGAGACATTTGCCCGTTTTGGTTGCGCCGACCTTCTGGGTGTGCCGACAACGCTGATATATGACCCCAAGGGCGCCATCGTCGCACGGCATACCGGAAGAATAACAAAAGGCATGCTGGAACACTTCATTAAGAAGTGGGACAAGTCGGAGGAAGCAAAGTGAAATATGGAATCACAATGATTGGGTTGTGCACTTGCCATCTGGCAATGGCGGCCAGCCCCTCGAGGCCGGATTTTCATAAGGCTGTGTATGCCTTGCATGAAGAACAGATCGCCCGATACAAAATCAGGACATCGGAAGAAACGGGTAAATACAATGGTGAGGCGGCTGCAGGCTACCGCTATCGCATTACCAGCTACTACGATGCTGAGACAGGACGGCTTCTGTCACGGATTCAACGGGATGCAGATTTGCCCGAAGCAATCCATATTGCAGAAGTGAATATCTATGATTCCAATGGCGTGCTGATTCGGGACTATTTCACCAGTGCCCCACCCTGGCGTCCGACTCATCCATCGCATGCCTATCTCAACCTGCATCATTACAGCGGGAAGTTGCACAGTTTTCGTCAGTTTGAACTCAACGGACAGGTCAACTACGAGTTCTGTGAAGGCGAGTTGGATGGGGCACGGGTGCGCATTTCGCTCGATTGGAGCGACATCAAGCCCGCGAATACAGCTTCCCCCGCATACCATTCCTGTTTTGACGGGATGAACAATAACTGGGAAGCTTACGTATTCCCGCGCTAGCAGTTTCCAAGATATCAGTATGAAATTATGGATTGCAGTATTTAGCTTGTGTGCGTTCAACACAGCATCCGCCGTCGGTCCCTCCCGACCAGACTTTCACCGTGCGGTGTATGCCTTGCACGAGCAGCAAATCACAAAGCACAAAGTCCGCACAGAAGAAACGACCGGTCAATACAAGGGTATTGCCGGCGAAGGTTATGGTTATCGCCTGACGAGTTATTTCGATGCTGAAAGCGGGAGGCTGTTGTCACGCATACAGCGCGATCTGGTTCGGCCACAGGCAATCCATTCTGCTGAGGTCAATATTTACGATGACAAGGGCAGGGTGATACGTGATTTTTTGTCCTTTGCCATGCCCTGGTCGCCAGAACAACCTGCATCGGCCTACATCAATCTGCATCAATACAACGGCGGGCTACATAGTTGGCGGCAGTTCGAGCTTACCGGGGAAGTGAATTACGAATATTGCGAAGGCGAACTGAATGGCAAACGCGTGCGCATCGCGCTGTATTGGGATGACATCGATAAAAAAGTAAGCTCCACCCCAGAATACAAGGCTTGCTTTGATGGCATGAAGAACGACTGGCAGCAGTACATCAAGCCACACTAATATTTGCCTTAACTAGCGTGGTCGCGTAGAATGCGCGGCTGCTCGGAGAGGTGGATGAGTGGTTTAAGTCGCACGCCTGGAAAGCGTGTTCAGGGTAATACCCTGACGGGGGTTCGAATCCCCCCCTCTCCGCCAGTAAGTCCGAACCCCGAATTTGGGGTAGAACAAGCTGGGTTGGGGGATTCGAACCCGCCTCGAGCAAATCTGCACTTTCTGTAAGTGCATACCCGAAAATCTGGTAATCGCCAGAACTGCTTTCAAGCAGTGTCCCTGACCTCCTTCCTGCACAGGCTTTGCCCGCAGTGTTCCCGGTTAGCGACTGAGCGCTAGCCGCCGCGACACGGGCACGCGGCAGCATGTTTTTTTCTGTGCCTGTTTGGAAGAACGAATTGACCTTTGA
>JAHENE010000210.1 GCA_024643305.1 Thiobacillaceae bacterium
GAACCTTTTCAGAAAGATTTAGAAGAAATCAAAATTCAAAAAGATTCGTGGTTCTTGAATGCTTCTATGGATAATCGGATTTAGCATATTGGGCAGCATAGGCGCAGTTGCCGGTGCAAGCCTGCTGCTGGTTTTTCCTGAGCATGTCCGCAAGTTTCTGGTCCCCAATCTGATCAGCTATGCGACTGGCACACTCCTGGGAGCGGCATTTCTGGGCATGATACCCGCAGGCTTGCAGCAGGCCCCGGCAAACGCAGTCATGGCGACGGTGCTGGCGGGCATGGTTCTATTCTTTGTGCTGGAGAAGCTGGTGATCTGGCGCCATTGCCATGAAGACGCATGCGAGGCGCATGGTGCTGCCGCCCCGCTCATCCTCATTGGCGATGCCTTCCATAATTTCGTCGATGGCATCGTGATTGCCGCCGCCTTTCTCACTTCGATTCCGCTTGGCGTTGCTGCTGCACTTGCAGTCATTGCACACGAAGTGCCACAGGAACTTGGCGATTTCGCCATCCTTCTCGAAAACGGGTATGGACGCGGAAAGGCAATGCTGTTGAATGGCTTGTCTGCCTCGACTACTCTCCCCGGGGCTGTCATTGCCTATTTCTGGCTGGCTGAAACCCGCACTGCCGTGCCCTACATCCTTGCGCTTTCGGCGGCCAGTTTCATTTACATCGCGGCTGCTGACCTGATTCCTGGCCTGAATAGGCAGATCACTCTGCCAGCAGCCTTTCGTCAATTCATCCTGTTGCTGGCGGGCATCGGGACTATCCTGTTATTCCAGTTAGGTCATTAGAGATAGGTGACATAAAAGATGGGCTCACTTAGCGAAAAGGGAGGAGGCGCATTCCGGGGCATCAAGCTTTTGCTTTGTGAAAATCCCCTGCCCCCTATCGAGGAAGCTGTTGCTGCTGCTCGGGCCGAGGCGCCACATGGAAACTTCTATACCGAAGCCTACTCTGCGCCGCTAAGGAGGCTGATCAGCCAGCAACTTGGCATTGTGGAGGAGCATCTGCACATCAATGCCGGTTCAGAGCTTATCTTGCGCCAGCTTTTTGATCGATTTGGCCAGCAAGTGCATTTGCTGACACCGACCTATTCGTTGTTTCCTGAAATTGCGCATCGTTACACGGAAACACGACTCTTGCCCAAGAATGACTTTGGCTTTGACCTTGAAGATCTGATCATTCCTGAGGGCACTACTTTGGCCGTCATCGTGAATCCCAATAATCCAAACGGTGGAATCTTTGACATGATTCCCCTGCCCGGGCTGCTGCGCAGATATCCCCAAACGCTTTTTTTGGTGGACGAGGCTTTTATTGGCATGGCAGGCGAGTCCGTTGCCCATCTTGTCCCTCAATACAATAATCTGCTGGTAACCCGTACGCTCTCGAAGGCGCACAGTCTCGCAGGATTTCGCGTTGGCTACGCCATCCTGCCCCTGGTAATCGCGGAAGATATGAACAGCCACAACGATGCTTATCCGCTTGCCAGACCGAGCGAGGCGGCGGCGATTGCTACGCTTCAAAATGAGGAAAAAATCCGCAGCAGGGCCAAGCAACTGCATCTTTGGGCGGAGGAATTGGCAGCACAGATGCGTGGTCTGGGCATTCGTACTTTTCCAAGCAGCACTTATTTTTTTCTTGCTGACTTTGCGCCCCATGATGCCGGGCAACTGGCCAAAGCGCTGATGGCTCAAGACATCCTGATCAAGGCTTTGTGCGACCCAAGGCTTGGAAAAGGTTATATGCGGGTGACCACCTCTTTGCCAGAGGACAATGCCAGGTTTGTCGAGGCCCTTCGTACGCTAATGAAATAAAAAGGAGGCTTGTTATGTATACGAGAATTCTGGTGGTAGTGGATGGAAGTGAAACTTCCCAGCATGCACTGAAGCATGCAATTGCCCTGGCGAAAAGCCTGTCGGCAAAGGTACGTATCTTTCATGTCGTCGACATGAACTGGCTGCCTCTTGCTCCGGAGCTTGCCATTGATACCGAGACCATCGCCAAGGCCAGACGCAGCATGGGGGAGAAAGTAATCGAAGCTGCACGCGAAACCGCAAGCAAAGCTGAATTCGAGGCTGAGGCCGAGTTGAAAGAAACCGAATCGCCGACTGAGCATGTTGCAGAAGTCATCGCCAGGGAGGCTTCAAACTGGCCTGCAGATGTGGTGGTATCGGGAACCCACGGCCGGCGCGGCGTCCAGCGACTGCTACTGGGCAGCGTGGCTGAGCAACTGGTGCGGCGATCCTCCGTGCCGGTGTTGCTGGTCCCTTCGCCTTGAGGGCCTTCCTATAGAGGAGCTTCCTATAGAGGGGCTTCTACGAATTCCAAGGCATTGTCATCCGGATCCCGGCAGAACAAGGCGGCCCTCCCTGACCTGCTGCGGGCGTAGGGAATCCCAACCGAATCGAGTCTCTTTGCCAGCTCCTCGACGGAATCCACCCCCAAAGCAACATGCCGGTCGCGGCCGCCATGTTCAGGCCGAAGCAGCCCTTTTTCAGGGTTAGGCAGGCAAAGCAGGTGAATCTGTTGCATACCGATTTCATACCACACGCCATCGAAGCTCATGGTCGGGCGGCCGGGACTGGGCGCGAGCCCAAGCACGTTTTCATAGAAAGCGCGTGCGCGCGGCAGGTCTTCGACGACCAGGGAACTATGCAGCAGGCTATGTATTTTCATCTTTGTGTTCAACATGGCCGGAAAACAGACCGCCGGCAACGATCATGACTGCGCCGACCCACTCGCGCAGGCTAAGCATTTCGTTCGCCAGAAACCAGGAAGCAACGGCTGCCACCACAAGCTCAAACAGAAATATGATGATGGCCTGGTTTGCGGAAGTGTGCGACAGCCCATACTGCACGGCCAGCGTCATGATGCCGATCGCCAATCCAACGCCTAAAAGCATTAACCAGACAGAAGCCGAAGCCGTTTCGGAAAATGCAAAAGGCCGCGATTCAAGCATCAATGCAAACAGCGCAAGCACTGTTACCCCACCCCAAACAGTTAGCGACTTGGCCCAGATATCTGCTTCTTCCACCTTGCGTGTGACGACATTTGCCAGCGCGAAGGTCATTCCAGCCGACAGCGCAATCCACTCGGCATGGTTCGCAGGCAGCGGCAAACCTCCTCCCTGCGGCCACAGCATGGTAAGCGCACCTGCAAAAGAAAACACCATGATGAGCCAGCCCCATGAGGACAGTTTCTCGCCCAACAACCAGCGGGAGAAAATGACGGTCCACACCGGTGCCAGATAAAACAGCAGCACCACCCGCATGATTTCGCCGTCGATTACCGCCAGCACGTAACCCATGTTGGTCCAACCGGCAGCCAGCCCAAGCAGAGCCAGCCAGCCCAAGTGCGCGCGGGCCGAGTTCAGGTGCTTCCAGAAAAATGGCAGTGCCAGCAAGAAAGGAATGGCATACGAAGCCAGCGAGGACACCACGCCCCCGGCGCCATCGAGCTGTAACAATCTATAGGGATACCAGATCAGCCCCCACGTGCTGGCGCCGAACAGCAGGCAGGGAATGGCCAATAAACGGGGCGTCATAACGTGTAAAATTCAGTTCTTCAGAGTATTAGCTGTATTGTTTGATGAATTCCAGGCTCGAACAACTTCAACCTTATCCGTTTCAGAAACTGCGCGAATTGTTTGCCGGAGTTACTGCTCTTTCGGATTTCACGCCCGTCAATCTATCGATTGGCGAACCCAAGCATGCTACACCTGAGTTTATCAAACAGGCGTTGACTGAAAACATGGGTGGGCTGGCCAGCTACCCGCTCACCCAGGGAACTGATGTGCTGAGGCAAGCCATTGCCGCCTGGTGCATCCGCCGTTATGGTGTTGAGCTTGATCCTGCTGCCGAAGTCCTGCCGGTCAACGGTAGCCGCG
>JAHENE010000211.1 GCA_024643305.1 Thiobacillaceae bacterium
CCACAACAGCGTGCTGCAGGGAATACAGTTGTCAGGTGCCCATCGCCGATCCTTCCCCCACAACGACTGGAAGATGCTGGACGAGATTCTTACCGATATCCGAAACCAGTTCGAGCGCGTGTTGATAGTCATTGAGGGCCTCTACAGCATGGACGGAGACTTTCCGGACCTGCCCCGATTCATTGAAATCAAGCGGCGCCACAAGGCTTTTCTAATGGTGGACGAGGCGCACTCCCTTGGCGTGATGGGCAAGCATGGCAGAGGGATTGCGGAGCATTTCAATATTGACGGAAAAGAAGTGGACATCTGGATGGGCACACTCAGCAAGGCCCTGACCAGTTGCGGAGGCTATATCGCCGGTGAGAAAGCTCTGGTGGAACATCTGAAATACGCGGCCCCCGGTTTTCTCTACAGCGTCGGCATCGCCCCGCCAATGGCTGCGACAGCGCTGGAAGCTTTACGTATCATGCAAGCCGAGCCTGAACGGGTGGAACGCTTGCGCCAGCACAGCCAACTGTTTCACGCCTTGGCAAAAGAAAATGGAATCAACACAGGCACCAGCAAAGGCCTATCCGTTATTCCAGCGATTACCAAAAACTCCCTGCGTGCAGTGAAGCTCGCAGGGGAGCTTTTCAAACGAGGGGTCAAC
Source organism: Thiobacillaceae bacterium (assembly GCA_024643305.1). Taxonomy (GTDB): domain Bacteria; phylum Pseudomonadota; class Gammaproteobacteria; order Burkholderiales; family Thiobacillaceae; genus UBA6918. The sequence continues at coordinate 650 of JAHENE010000211.1, forward strand.
GTCCAGCCCATCATCTATCCCGCCGTCGAAGAAAAGGCGGCCCGGCTGCGTTTCTTCATAAACAGCGGTCATACGGAAGAACAAATCCGCTACGCCATTGATGTGTTGGCTGAAGAACTTCATCTCTAGTACACGCATTTGAGCAGGCATGTCCCCTTAGGCGGTATGCAGACCAGCCAGCCCATCATCCAAATCCATCCTGCGCAGGCCACCGCAGAGGTTGATGCCTTGGTCGAAGCCCTGTCACAGGCATTCGACCAGGACCCCCATATCAACTGGATTGTTCGGCAGGACAGTCAAAGAAGCGCTGCATTTCGCCAACTGTTTCGTTTGTTGCTCACCGATCTTGGCGGGAAAGGCGAGATATTTTCCACGACCGACCTGAAAGCAGCCGCGATCTGGTTTCCCCCTGCTGCCTGGAGGCTAAATTTGCTGACCCAAATCAAGGTAGGCCTGCGATTTGGTGCCATCAGCGGCTGGAAAAATCTCGCTGTTCGAGCCTATGGTCTCAACTTGATGGAGGCAAAACATCCAAAGGAGCCCCATTATTTTCTTCAAACCATCGGTGTTGATCCAACGGTTCAAGGACTCGGATACGGTGCAGCGTTACTGCAGCCGCTTCTGACCAGATGTGATGAGTCAAGCACACCTGCATATCTTGAAACAAGCAACCAAGCGAATATTCCCTTCTATGAAAAGCATGGGTTCAAGGTCATCTCCAATACTTCGTTGCCACAAGGCCCGGTTTTGTTTCAAATGCTGAGGCCCTCGCCAATTAACAAAGCCCCTGTGGGGCTTTGTTAATTGGCGGAGAAGGGGGGATTGCTCAGTTTCGCATTGCCTCTGCGAAACCTCATCCCTCGCCATGTTCGGGACCAGCCGAAGGCTGTCCGTCGCAAGCAGTGCTTGCTCCGCGAACCCTGAGGGTTCTCACCCTCCCCAACACTCACCAATTAAAAAAGCCCCTGTGGGGCTTTGTTAATTGGCGGAGAAGGGGGGATTCGAACCCCCGATACGGGAGAACCCGTATGCCGGATTTCGAATCCGGTGCATTCAACCACTCTGCCACCTCTCCGCTGGTTTCGCTTTCGTCGACACTATTCGGCCAGAACAGCAACGGCGAGATTTTACATGCTCTCAAGCCTGTCCCCAACCCAAATTTGGAGAATGTTTCGTTCCATCTCCACGAAAACATTCACTTAGGCTAGACTCGCGTCATGATCCGAGCCTTGTACTTGAGTTGGCTGGTCCTGATCACTCTGCAAGGATGCAGCCGCCCTGTGCCTGACCCTGACACCAGCAAAGAACTGGTCGTCATTACCCGTTATGGCCCTGCCACGTTTTACCTCAACGCAGAGGGCCAGCCCACAGGTTTTACGCACGATGTGGTTGAGGCCTTCGCTGAAAAAAACAACTGGAAGGTGAAGTGGCAGGAACCCGAAAGCTATTCCGAGATATTTCAGGCTTTGCAGGATGAGCGTGCACACATAGTTGCCGCCAGTTTGATCGCAGCCTCTGTTGATGAACATCGCCTGCTTCCCAGCCCACACCTGTTTGACACCCGCGTAGTGGTGGTTACACGCCAGCCCATCCCAAAAATCGGGAATCTCTCCGACCTGTCCAAGCTGAACATTGCTGTCACAGAGGGTGTCGGTCACCTGTCGCTGCTCGAGTCAGCACAGCGCAAATACCCCAAGTTGAAATGGACTACTTTGCAGGATGTTTTTCCGGAGGGACTACTTGCACGCCTTGATGAAGGTGAGTTTGATGCCGTAGTCGTCAATGAGCAGGATTTTGACCTGGCGCGCAACCAGTATCCATCACTTAGAATCGCCTACGTACTGGCCAAGGATGAACCGGTGGTCTGGGCTCTGCCGCAGGCAAGCAGCAATTCGCTGGTAACCAAGCTCAACCGGTTCTTCATAGAAGCCCGGCGGGATGGAACGCTGCAGCAGATTTACGAACGCTATTACGGGCACGTCAAGCGCCTTGAACCTGCCGATGCCGAGGGAATTATGCAGCGCAGGCTTAGTGTCCTGCCGCACTACCGGAGATTTTTCCATAATGCCCAAGAGCAGACCACGCTGGATTGGCGTCTGCTTGGCGCCATCGGTTACCAGGAATCCAAGTGGGACCCTTTTGCCACCTCCCCTACCGGGGTGCGCGGACTGATGATGCTGACCTCGGAAACTGCTGACCGCATGGGCATCAACGACCGCCTCGATGCCGAACAAAGCATCCTGGGTGGCGCAAAATATCTAGTATTACTGAAGGACTCCTTGCCCGATCGCATAACCGAACCCGACCGGACCTGGCTTGCCCTGGCGGCCTATAACCAGGGATTGGGACATCTTGAGGATGCCCGACGTATCGCGCAGGCCAAGGGCATGAACCCTGACAGTTGGGCGGACGTAAAACAGACCCTACCGCTACTCGGGCGCGGTGGTTACGAGAGCGTCACCAAATATGGATATGCGCGTGGCGGCGAAGCGGTGATCTTCGTTGAAAGTATCCGCAACTATTACGATATCCTGGTAAAGCTTGAGAAAGCCCACAAGCCGTATTTTTCCAGCAACAAAACGAAGAGAAAGAACCTGGCGTTTAGGTAAGCTTCTCTATACCGCCCATCCAGGGTCGCAGTGCATCGGGAATGCTCACACTGCCATCGGCGTTCTGATAATTCTCCAGGATCGCCACCAGGGTGCGGCCCACCGCGAGGCCGGAGCCGTTGATGGTGTGCACCAGTTCCGGCTTGTTCTTCTCGTTGCGATAACGCGCCTGCATGCGACGCGCCTGGAAAGCTTCGAAGTTTGAGCAGGAAGAAATTTCCCGGTAGGTATTCTGTGCCGGCAGCCACACTTCCAGGTCGTAGGTCTTGGCAGCACCAAAACCCATGTCGCCGGTGCACAGCAGCATCTTGCGGTAAGGCAGTTCCAGCATTTGCAGTATCTTTTCTGGATGCGCAGTCAGTTCCTCGTGCGCGGCATACGAATCTTCCGGCTTCACGACCTGCACCAGTTCAACCTTGTCGAACTGATGCTGGCGGATCATGCCGCGTGTATCGCGTCCATAGGAACCTGCCTCGGAACGGAAGCAAGGCGTATGCGCGACATATTTCTGCGGCAAGCTTTCCGCGGCAAGAATTTCATTACGCGCGAGATTGGTCACCGGCACTTCGGCAGTG
>JAHENE010000212.1 GCA_024643305.1 Thiobacillaceae bacterium
ATAGAGGATGCCCTCTTTCGCTGCCAGCTCTGTAACACCCTTCAGCGACAAAGCCGGAAGTTGGCGTGTATAAAGCCACTTGCGCGAGCCATCTGCAGCATTCAAGCCGTGAATGTACCCATCGCCTGTGCGAACTGCCACAACCCCGCCAGCCACTACAGGAGCGGCAACAGGAATGCTCGTCAGGCTAGCTTCCCAGCGTTTTGATCCATTTGCCGAATCAAGCGCAATCAGTTCGCCTTTGATGCCACCCACCAGCACCAGGCCTCCGCCTGCACCTACACCGGCGGAGAGTTTCTTGCCTGTGTCTGCGTGCCACGCCTCGCTGCCGTTTTGCAAATTAAGCCGTACCACGCGACCAGACTCGCCTGCCACAAACAGGGTGTCGCCCTCCTGGGCCGGCACAAACAACCCGCGTCCTGCCTCTCCTGCAGAAGCCGACCATGCCTTCACCAGCTGGCGTTTCTCGGAAAATTGCGGAAGCGGCGATGGTTCAACTGCACGGGGTTTGCCAAAGCCGAACCAGCCGGTAACCGTACTGGCCGTATTGCTCAGGGTGCTGCAACCGCCCAGCAAGGTGGCCGCAAGCAAGACAGCGATCGGGGTACGCTTATTCATTTCGAAGCGCCTCCCAGAGAATCAAGTTTCATTTCAACCACACCGCGCATGGGATTGGTTTCCTTTAGCTTGGCGTATGCAGCGGAATAGGCGGCACGGGCTTCGGCATTCTTTCCCTGACTGAGATACAGATCGCCTTTCAGGTCGTCAAAGCGCGGTGCAAATGCATCCGTATGTTTTGCGTTCAACTGCTTGAGCACTTCGTCATACTGCTTTTCATCCAGCAGCAGGCCCGCAAGACGCAAACGCGCAACATCCCTGAGCGAGGCTTCTTTGGTGTGCTCAACCGCCCACTCCAGTTGCGCCTTGGCGCTTTTGGCGTCCTTATCATCCATGTTGCTGCTGGCCAGCAGCATTGCCGCCCGTACCGCGAATGGCGTGCTTGCGTATTTATCTATCAACGCCGCGCCCTGATCTTTGACAGCTTTTTTGTCTCCAGCCTCGATTGCCTGTTGCATGCCATCAAAAAGGGTCGCCGCCTCAGTAGCCTGGGTTGCCGTGTTGTGACTCCAGTACTGAAAACCAGCTATCCCTATGAGCAGGGCTGCCAGGCCGTAGGTCACGTAGTTACCCCAGCGCTTCCACCAGGCCTTCAGCGCTTCAAGCTGTTCCTGTTCTTCCAGATCTAATGCCGCCATCTTTCTTCCTTATTTGTTCCGCAGAATATCCGCAGCTTCATCAATACTTAACGTTGCCTGCTCTGAAGCTTCTCGCAAGGGCTTCAGCACCAGCCTTTTATCTGCCGCCTCGTTGTCGCCGATCACCACGGCGTAGCGCGCGCCACTGCCGTCGGCCTTTTTCATCTGCGACTTGAAGCTGCCGCCGCCCGCATGCATGGCTACATCGATGCCCTGCTCGCGCAAACTGCGCGCCACCTGCCAGGCCCATGACGCCGCCGCTTCGCCAGCGTGCACCAGATATACATCCGGCGCATGATTGCCGCCATTCACACCTTCGATCTCCAGCATTGTCAAAAGGCGTTCGATGCCCATGGCAAAACCGCAGGCTGGAGCGGGTTTTCCGCCCAACTGTTCGACCAGTCCGTCGAAACGGCCGCCTGCGCAAACCGTACCCTGCGCACCTAGCTTGTCGGTCACCCATTCGAACACGGTGCGATTGTAATAGTCCAGCCCGCGTACCAGACGAGTATTGATGCGGAATTCGATGCCAAGTTCATGCAAAATTTTCTGCACAGCCTCGAAATGCGCCAATGATTCCCCGTCCAGGTCGTCCATCAGTTTGGGTGCAGCCTCGACCAATTCCTGCATGGCAGGGTTTTTCGTATCCAGAATGCGCAGCGGGTTGCTATGCAACCTGCGCCTTGCATCTTCGTCCAGCAACTCGGCGTTGGCTTCAAAGTGCTTGATCAGCCGCTCGCGATGGCGGCGGCGCGCTTCGGCGTCGCCCAGGGTATTGAGTTCCAGCATGGGCGATATGCCCAGGCGCTTCCACAGGTCAGCGCTCATCAGGATGTGTTCGGCGTCGATGTCCGGTCCGGCAAAGCCCAAGGCTTCCACGCCCACCTGGTGGAACTGGCGGTAGCGCCCTTTCTGTGGACGCTCGTGGCGGAACATCGGGCCCATGTACCAAAGGCGCTTGCCGCCGTCATACAGCAGGTTGTTTTGAATCACGGCACGCACGCAGGAGGCAGTGCCCTCTGGCCGCAAGGTCAGCGACTCGCCGTTTAGTTCATCGACAAAGGTGTACATCTCCTTTTCGACGATGTCAGTCACTTCGCCAATGGCGCGCTTGAACAGCCCGGTGTGTTCGAGTATGGGCGTGCGAATTTCGCGGTAGCCGTAAGCCGCCAGCCAGCCGCGCACCGTGTCCTCGAAAAACCGCCAGGTATCCGCATCCTGCGGCAGCATGTCGTTCATGCCGCGGACGCTTTGCAAATTATTGCTCATAAACCCAATCAACCAAATTTACCGCAGAGGTCGCAAAGTGCGCGGAGGAAACCGAAATGATCCTCTGCGCACTTTGCGAACTCTGCGGTTTAATATTCTTATCCATGTTTCGATGCACCGTAATGGCTGCGCACGTAATCTTCCACAATCGCCTGAAACTCCTCGGCGATTTTGTCGCCCTTGAGTGTCACTGTCTTTTTCCCATCCACGTACACCGGTGCAACGGGAACTTCCCCCGTGCCGGGCAGCGAAATGCCGATGTTGGCATGCTTGGATTCGCCCGGCCCGTTGACCACGCAACCCATCACTGCGACTTTCATTTCTTCCACGCCGGGGTACACGCCGCGCCAGGATGGCATCTGGCCTCTCAGCCAGGTCTGGATTTTAAGCGCCAGTTCCTGAAATACGGTTGATGTCGTGCGGCCGCAGCCCGGACAGGCAGTAACCATCGGGTTAAATGCGCGTAGCCCCATGGTCTGCAGAATTTCCTGCGCCACCACCACCTCCCTGGTGCGCGACTCGCCCGGTTCCGGCGTCAAGGACACGCGAATGGTGTCGCCGATGCCTTCCTGCAGCAGCACTGCCAGCGCTGCGGTGGATGCGACGATGCCCTTGCTGCCCATGCCGGCCTCGGTCAGCCCAAGATGCAATGGGTAATCGCACTGTGCCGCCAGCGCTCGGTACACCGAAATCAGATCCTGCACACCGCTCATCTTGCAAGACAAAATAATCCTGTCGCCGCCCAGGCCAAGTTCCTCGGCGCGCCTGGCCGATTGCAAGGCGGATGCAATCATGGCCTTGAACATCACCACCTTTGCATCTTCCGGCGCGGCCAGCTTGGCGTTTTCATCCATCATGCGCGCAGCCAGTTCCTGGTCCAGGCTGCCCCAGTTCACGCCGATGCGCACCGGTTTGTCGTACTTGCATGCAATCTCGATAAGCGTGCCGAACTGCTCATCGCGTTTTTCACCGCGCCCTACATTGCCCGGATTGATGCGCAGCTTTGCCAGCGCTTCCGCGCACTCTGGCACCTGCGTCAGCAGTTTGTGGCCGTTGAAATGAAAATCGCCGATCAGCGGCACATCGATGCCCATGGCAGCAAGCTTGTCGCGAACAACAGGCACTGCCTTTGCCGCTTCCAGCGTATTGACCGTGACACGAACAAGTTCCGAGCCGGCGCGATGCAGATCCGCAACCTGCGCGACCGTACCTGCGACATCCACGGTATCCGTATTGGTCATCGACTGCACAACAATGGGTGCGCCACCGCCCACCAGCACATGGCCGATGCGCGCCTGGCG
>JAHENE010000023.1 GCA_024643305.1 Thiobacillaceae bacterium
GCCCGTAGCTCAGATGGATAGAGCATCGGCCTTCTGGCCTGCCCGACAGGAGTCGAACCTGTGACCCTCGGCTTAGAAGGCCGATGCTCTATCCATCTGAGCTACGGGCAGTTAAAACTGCTGCGGGCACTCGGGACTTAACCAAATTCAGCAGCTATCCGGTGGTCGGGGTGAGAGGATTCGAACCTCCGACATCCTGCTCCCAAAGCAGGCGCGCTACCGGGCTGCGCTACACCCCGAAAGACCGCGAATTATGCCTGAATGCGTGCGCCGAGGTCAATTTCAGCTTGAGGGGGAATGGTACTATTTGAGAAAATACCCCTTTATTCCTCCGGGCCAGTGTGTAGCGCCATGACTGCGCAGATTCTTGACGGCAAATCCCTTTCCGAACGTATCGTAGATGAACTCAGGCAGCGTGTGGATGCGCTTTGTGCCACGGGCAAGCGCGTACCCACACTGGCGGTAATCCTGGTTGGTACCGATCCGGCATCGTCCATTTATGTCCGCAACAAGCGGCGTGCCTGCGAGCGGGCAAATGTGCGGTCGCTTTCTCACGATCTTCCATCCTCGACCACGCAGGTTGAGTTGTTGGCATTGATCGACCAGTTGAATGCCGATGCAGGAGTGGACGGCATTCTGGTGCAGATGCCCTTGCCGGCGCAGATCGACCCGGAAACCGTGATCGAGCGCATAAACCCGGACAAGGACGTGGATGGTTTCCATCCCTACAACATTGGCCGCCTTGCAGTGCGCATGCCCACGCTGCGTTCCTGCACGCCCATGGGGGTGATGACGCTGCTCAAAACCGTGCATGCCGACATGCGCGGGCTGAATGCCCTGGTGGTGGGCGCTTCCAATCACGTGGGCCGGCCCATGGGGCTGGAACTATTGATGGAGGGCTGTACCGTCACCACGGCCAACAGCCAGACCCGCAACCTGCCGGTGCTGGCATTGCAGGCCGACATCGTGGTGGTAGCCGTAGGCAGGCCTAATCTGGTCAAGGGCGAATGGATCAAGGAAGGTGCAACAGTTGCTGATGTCGGCATTAATCGCCTTCCGGATGGCAGGATATGCGGCGATGTGGAATTTGCTGTTGCCTCGGAACGCGCGGCGTGGATTACGCCCGTGCCCGGCGGCGTAGGACCGATGACGGTGGCCTCGTTGCTGCAGAACACCCTGCAGGCTTACGAAATCCACAGTGCCTGAACCCTAGCCGGGCCCGCGCCAATCAGCCGCGGTGCAGGCTTTTCAGGCTGTCCAGCGTCACATAACCCAAGCCTTCCCACACGCCGGAAATGGCCGTGGCTGGCGCATCGGGCTCGCCCAGATCACTCAACACTACCGCTGCGCCGCTAAAGTCGTGATCACGAGTGTAGTCATTGATCGTGACCAGGGTTTTCAGCCTGGCGCCACGACTGGCACGAATGCCGTTTTCCGAATCCTCGAAGGCCAGGCACTGCTCGGGCGCCAGTCCCATTTTTTCCAACGCCCAAATATAGATATCCGGCGCAGGTTTCTTGGCCGGCACGATGTCGCCCGCGGCAATGACTTCAAACCATGCCGTGCTGCCTTTTTCCAGGCTGTGCTCCAGCAGGCCAGTCACATTTTCCGGCGTGGTGGTGGTAGCCACTGCCAGGCGGATTCCCGCCTCGCGGGCCTCTTCCAGCAACCGTTTCACGCCGGGGCGCATGGGGACGTTGCCCTTGGCGAGCATGGCGGTGTAATGGCGGGTCTTGGCCTTGTGCAGTTCTGCAATAAGGTCGTCAAAGTCGGTGGGTTTCTCGAAATCCGGACGGAAAGCGTCCACGTAATGTTTCATGCGCTCCTTGCCGCCGGTAACGGCGAGGAGCTTTCCATAGAGCGGGGCATCCCAGTCCCAGTCCAGGCCAAACTCACGGAAAGCGGCGTTAAAAGCGGGCCGATGGCCATCGCGCTCGGTATCGGCAAGCGTGCCGTCCACATCAAAAAGCAGGGCTTCTAAAGGCATAAGCAAAATGGGTTGCGGGTTAGGGGGAAAATCTGTTATTAAGTCAGGTTTACGTTTGTTCAGTTAACCGGAAAACAAGATATGGCCAACGAACATTTGAAGCGCTTCGAACCCTACAAGGCCAAGAAGGGCGAGGAGTACATGAACGAAAAGCAGCTCGCGCATTTTCGCAAAATCCTTGATGCCTGGAAAGCCGAACTTTCCCAGGATATCGATACCACCATCCATTCCATGCAGGATGAGGCCACGGTGTTTGCCGACCCCAACGACCGTGCCACCCAGGAATCCGACATGGCGCTGGAACTCAGGAACCGCGACCGCGAGCGCAAACTGATCAAGAAAATCAACGAAACCATTGGCAAGATCAACGCGGGTGATTACGGCTACTGTGAATCCTGCGGAGTGGAAATTGGCATTGAGCGCCTTCAGGCCCGCCCCACCGCCACCCTGTGCATCGATTGCAAGACGCTGGAAGAAATCAAGGAAAAACAGGTCGCCAAGTAAGTTGTCAGCGATGAACGCACCGCAAAAAGTGACCACTGACTTTGAAGCCAAGTACTGGGGCACGCTCTACAGCCTGCTGTCCTGGGAACAGCTGACTGACTTTTGGGGCAAGGTGGATCGTGGCGCAGGGTGGTATCTGTATGCAGTTGGCCAGGAAGTGCCTCAGGTTCCTTCCGGCGACGAGGATGTTGAGCACTTTATCCATCGAATTGACGAACTGTTGCGGCAGGAACACGATGAGGATTACTGCGGCATCGTCTATGCGGACGATGTGGAAAAACCGAGTTTCATCAAGATTTACGATCCCAACAACCTCGGCGTGTCGTGCGGCTCCAGTGGCCATCACATCTTTCCAGGCTGGACCATGAGTTTGCAGGCACCGGTCAATCTCAAACCTGCCGTGGTGCCTAATAATCGCAAGCGGTGGTGGTCTTCGCTGTTTGGCAGCTAACCGTTCTGCATGACCAATAAAAAACGCCCTGCCAAGCAGGGCGTTTTTGCTGGGTGCCGGGAATTACTTCTTGGCAGCAGCAGGAGCAGCCGGGGTGGCAGGAGCAGCAGGAGCAGCAGGAGCAGCAGCTTCAGCTTTCTTGTCTTCAGCCTTTTTCTTGGCAGCGTGCTTGGTGGCTTTCTTGGGGGCTTCGGCAGGCTTCTCAGCAGCGGCAACGGCCGGAGTGGCGGCAGCAGCGGGAGTTGCGGGAGTAGCTTTAGCGGCATCAGCGGCCATCACGGAACCAGCGAAAGAAGTGGCGATCAGGGTAATCAGCAGTTTGTTCATGTCATTCTCCATATGGATCAAGCGGTTTAAGGATCACAGGTTGTTGCCTGCTTGAAATGCATATTAAGAATGTTCGCTTACACCAAACTTACGAGCCCCCGTGCTTGCTTACATCAAACTTACAGTCCATGTCATCTCGTCCAGCAAGGGAATGAGTCCGGGCGTGGCGCCATAAACAGACTGCCGGTTTAAACAAAAGAGCCCACGACAATGCGCGGGCTCTTTTGTTACACCCGCAATCATGCGGGTGCCTAATGTGCCTTGATTAACCCTTGGCAGGGATGGCGGTATCAGTTTTCTTTTTGGCATGTTTGCTCGAATGCTTTTTTGCGTGCTTTTCAGCTTTCTTGGGCGCATCAGCCGGTTTTTCGATTGAAGCCATCGCATTGGAATCTGCTTTGGGTACGTCGGCAGCCATTACGGAACCGGCGAAGGCAGTGGCGATCAGGGTAATCAGCAGTTTGTTCATGTCTTGCTCCATTTATGTAAAAAGGTTGTGAACCACAGGTCAACACCTGCGTGAAATCAATTGTAGGAATACCTGCTTAAGACGAGCTTACGGTTGTGCCGCTTCCTTACAGCAGCCTTACATTTTCTATTGTTGTTTTGTGTAGCACCTTGGCAAGAAAAGTTAGAATGCCAGCATGCGCATCCTGCTTGTAGAAGATGACCCGGCATTGTCCGCCAGCCTGAAACAGGGCTTGCAGCAAATGGGTTTTGCCGTCGAATTGACGCATGACGGAGCTGAAGCCGACGCCATTCTTTCCTTGCGCAATTTTGATCTTGTGGTGCTGGACCTGGGCTTGCCGGGCATGTCCGGCATGGAGGTTCTGAAGCGGTTCAGAAAACGGGGAGCGACAACGCCGGTGCTCATCCTGACCGCGCGCGATGCCCTTCAGGACCGGGTGGCGGGCCTGAAGGCAGGGGGGGATGACTACGTTCTCAAACCGTTTGACTTCGAGGAACTGGAAGCCCGGTTGCAAGCCCTGCTCAGGCGCACGCAATCCGAGCGGGAGGGCTACCTTGAGACAGGTGACCTTCGCCTGGACAAGCGCAGCCGCCAGGCATTCTTTCAGAACCAGCCCTTGAACCTGTCATCGCGTGAAGTTGATGTTCTGGAACTCCTGATGAACCGTCTTGGAAGAGTGGTCAGCAAGGATCAGATTGCCGAACACTTGACCGGTCTGGACGAGGAAATCGGCCAGAATGCCGTGGAGGTCTATGTTCATCGCCTGAGAAAGAAACTGGAGCCGCTGGGAATCCCGCTGCGCACCTTGCGCGGTCTTGGATACCTGCTGGAAAAGATCAATGGGTGATGCAGGCAAGGCCCCACACAGCCTCTATCGACAGCTGTTATTCAGGCTTCTGATTTTCCTTGTTCCTTTGGGTGTTGCTACCTTGCTGGTGTCCTACAAGGCTACGCTGCACTATACCAACGAGGCCTTTGATCGTTCATTGGCAAGACGCGTTTATGCGCTGGCAGATCAGGTTGAAGTGCTGGGCGGAAAGGTTTTGCTTGATCTGGCCAAATCTGCGCATGGCATTCTGGAGTTCGACCCAACCGACATTTTTTATTACCGTGTCATTGGCCCCAATGGGGAACATCTTTCCGGCACCCTGGATTTGTCGTTGCCTGTTTCTTTCAAGAAAAGCCCTAATGCTAGCCAACCTGTTTTTTTCGATACGGTAGTTGATAACAAGAAAGTTCGTGTTGCAGCCTATTCACTGTCGCTCAGGGGAACGAGTGCACAGGGGGATGTCCTGATTTTGGCAGGGGAGACCACGGACAAACGCACCAAACTTGCAGACGATGTTCTGCTGACGGTGTTCCTGCCAATGCTCGCGGTCATTGGCCTGATGATTTATGCTGTCAGTCTGGCGCTCAATATGAGTCTTAAGCCGGTCAATGCCATCAGGGAAGCAATTGCAAGCAGGGGATCGCATGATCTGGATCCGATTGAGATACCTGTCCTGCCAGCCGAGATCGCTCCCTTGTTGGAAGAAACTAACAGATTGATGAGTGATCTGAGGGCGCTGCATGATTCGCGCCAGCGATTTTTGGCGGATTCCGCTCACCAGTTGCGTACCCCGCTGGCCAGCATGCGCGCTCAAACAGAGTTGGCAATACGCAGCGTACAGGATGAGGTTAGCAGGGAAGCCCTGACGAACCTGCTGACCAGTCTGGATCGCCAAAGCCGTCTGGTGAATCAATTATTGGCGCTGTCTCGTGCGGAAAACGCCCTGGCCGATCCGGTCATGAACAAAATCAGCCTGGATGATCTTGCGCGCGGTGTGGCGGCGGAGTGGGTGCCGCGCGCCCTTGAGCGCGACATCGATATGGCATTTGAAACGGAAGAAACACCAGTGCGTATTCACGGCAATGCTCATTCGATTACGGAAGCTCTAGCCAACCTCCTTGACAATGCCTTGCGCTATTGCCGTGCAGGCGACCAGGTTACGGTTCGTGTGTACACAGAAGATAACAGAGCATGTCTTGCAGTTTCTGACACAGGCCCTGGCGTGCCACAGGAGTCGCTAACAAAATTGTTCCACCGTTTCTACCGCGTGCCAGGCTCGCAGGAAGAGGGGTGTGGCCTAGGCTTGGCGATCGTCCGCCAGGTGGCCATGGCATATGAGGGCGAGACAAATGCGATTAACAAACCCGATGGCGGGCTTGAGGTCAGTATGTGTTTTCCGCAGGCAGCAGAAGCCGTTGAATAAAAAAAGTATCAGAAAGATATCTGGGACCGCTTCAACATCATGCAAGGAATGACCAGTTCACCCGTGCTCGGCCATTCAGGCGCCACGGGGTTGGCGATATGTTGCATAATTAAAGAACTGGGTTGTCGTTTGAGAATGATGCGCGCCCAGCTTAAGTGTTCCATTCCGATTTCGAAAGCAACACGTTTCATTTTTCATCACTGACGTCCATGAAGATCATTCTTGCTGATGACCATGCCCTGTTCAGGGGCGGATTCTCGGTGCTCTTCCAGCAACTGGAAGGCGTGGCTGAGATTCTTGAAGCCGGAAATCTGGAAGGCGCGATGGCACTTGCCAGCCACAACCCGGATGCCGAGTTGATGCTCCTGGATATCAACATGCCGGGCATGAATGGTTCTTCCAGTATCGAGCAGATAGCGGTGGCCCATCCTCAGCTGCCATTGATCGTGATCTCGTCAGACGAAACCGTGAAAAGCGTAAAGAACGCCATTGAAGCGGGCGCGTCCGGTTACATTCCCAAGTCATCGAGTCCGGAGGTCATGCAGCATGCGATCAGGCTTGTTCTCTCCGGTGGAGTCTATCTCCCTCCACAAATGATGATGGCGGAAATGCCTGAAGTGGATGAAACACCTGTCGGCAATGCGCTGGAGCGGTTAAGTGATCGTCAGATGCAAGTTTTGCGGCTGCTGATTGGGGGCATGACAACCAAGCAGATTTGTCGTGAACTCGGGCTCAGCGAAGGAACCATCAAGACCCATACCACCGCCATTTTCCGCACCCTGGGGGTCGGCAACCGTGTCGAAGCAAGCAATGCGGCTCGTCGCTTGGGCTTTACCTAATAGCATTTCCGGGGCGCCCTTGAGTCATGCGAGGTTCAAAGCGGCGACTCAAACCTTGCTGGCGCTGCCGGTGGATCGAAGAAGGCGGGAAACCAGTGTGCGCAAGGAGGCCGGCCGCACCGGTTTATGCAAGATCGGGTAGCCGCTTGCATCCAACTCAAGCACCCCTGCACCGGAGGTGTCTCCAGTGATGACAATCACCTGGAATCGGGCTTCCGGATATGCTTCGCGCAGGGCATCCGCCACCTGCAGGCCATCTTCTCCTTTGAGCCGGTAATCAGTTATCAGAAGCGCCGGTGCGGATGCCAGCTTCGCCAACAGATCCGATTTGCCAGCTGCCATGATCACCTGCACCCCCCAGCCTTCTAGTAGATTCGCGAGCGAATCCGCCACCATGGCGTCGTCGTCCACAACCGCCACCAGTCCCTGCAAGCGGGTCAAATCCCCCAAGGATTCTGCTTGTTCCCGCTTCGCCATGGCATCGACATGGCTGATAGGCACATCCAGGCTGAACACCGAACCCCGTCCCGGCAATGAGCGAACCGTGAGCGTATGCCCCATCAGGCGAGTCAAACGGTCCACGATGGCGAGCCCCAGCCCAAGTCCCTGCGAACGGTCACGCTGCGGGTTTGAGAGCTGGAAAAATTCCTGGAAGATGTCCTTGATGTGTTCGGGCGGAATGCCCAGCCCTGTATCCCAGACCTCAAAGCGGATATCTTCCCCTCGACGCCGGGCCGCGATCAGCACGCCTCCCTGTTTTGTGTAACGCAGGGCATTACAGATCAGATTGCGTAAAATCCGCGTGAGCAGCATTGGGTCGCTACTCACCCAGGCATCCACCGTGCAGTGCAATCTCAGCTCGATACCTTTCGCCACCGCATCCTGCTGGAACGCTTCGTGCAAACCGTTAAGCAGGGAACTGACCGAAACGCTAGAAATGTCCGGCGTAACCACACCTGCCTCCAGCTTGGAGACATCCAGAATGGCATTGAACATGCTTTCCATGGCCGAAACGGCCGCCTCGACCTTGCCCAGCGTGGCCGCAGCCTGGTGATTTTGAAGCTGGGATTTCAGTGATTCAACATACATGGTGAGAGCGTGCATGGGCTGCCGCAAGTCGTGACTGGCGGCAGCGAGAAAATGCGACTTTGCCTGATTGGCTTTTTCTGCTGTTTCCTTTTGCAAGGTCAGATCGGCTGTCGCCGAATCCACTCGCTGCTGCATATCCTCCTGATAGGAAATCAAGGCCGCGCTCATCGTGTTGATGCCTTGCTGAAGATCCCTTAGCTCGCTTCTGGCAGTCAACGGCAACTGTTTTCCCATGCGGAAATTTCCCGCGGCGATCTCCCGCACGGCGGCAATCATTTCCATCAGCGGCCTGATCCCGATCAAGGCAAGTTTGCGTACAAGAATCACGGCAAACAAAAGACCGAGCGTGATGATTCCCAAGGTGGTCAACAGCATGTTGCGGGCGATGAGGGTATTGCCTTCGCGGCTGATGCTCAACTTTACCCAGGCGATGGTTCGAGGTGAGGACAAGGCTTGCCCCTGTTGGAAGGGGTCAACTATAGCCAACGGTGTCAGCACGATCGGCATGCTGAACACCAGAAGCTTTTTCGATTCCAGTATGCCGCCTTGAAAGGTCACGCGCAGGTCTTCAGACTTGTTGCCTGCCTCGGCAAAGGTTTTGCCATTGGGGCGGTATACGCCAACGTGGACGACATCCTGTTCTTTTACCGTCCAGGCAAGAAGGCGGTTCAGTGATTCCTGGTCGCCGGTTACCACGGCATACTCCGCTCCCTGCACGAGATATCGGGTCAATTCATTGCCGCGCTCTTTTAGCGACGCATCCAGATCATTGATACGATTGATGATCAGATACGCGCCCAGGATGATGGCAACCAAAAGGGCTGGCAGCAAGCCAAGCAGGTAGGCGCGGGTGCGTATTTTCATCGCCCACTCTCCCGATCCAGCTCCATGGCAAGGAGTGGCCCGGACGAAATCGTCAACTCCAGGGAACGGGCGACGCTCTGGTTCACATCTACGGTAAAACTTTTTGGGTAACGTGATGCTGCCAGCCTGCCGCCTTTGTCCAGAGACATCCCCCTTAGCCATTCCGCGGCCTCGGCCCCAATCTGGGTCGGTGTGGCATGCAACCCAAGAAGCGATCCGGCCTGCACCAGACCGGATGAATACGCAACAATAGGCAATCGCTCCCGATAGGTCTTCACGAACAGGATTCTCAGAATATCCCTGTTCACAACGGTCGAGTCAGGCAACAGCAACAGTGCATCCACATTCCGTGCAAGCGCATCCAGACTTGAAAAGACTTGCTCCTGATTGCGCGCGGTTCGGACATCGACATCCAGGCCAACCAACTTTCCCGCTCTGTGCAGGTCAGTTGATTGTTCCTCAGTCTCGGGGCTGACAAGAATGCCAATGCGTCTGGCTTGCGGCATGGCAGTTCTGATCAATCGCAGTTGCCGGGAGAAGGGTTGGTCAAGATAGAGCGCGGAGATTTGACGACGGCTGTTCCCCGGGGTTTGCGAGACCATTTTCTCGAAAGTCGTTGCAGGTACCAATACCGCCAGCAAGGGATCATCGCTTTGGGTGGAAAGCGCGTATTGCAGGGCGCGCACGCCAAAAGCGACGACGACGCCATTCGTCCGTGGGGATGCATCCACAGTGAGGGTACGCACGTTCCGCTTCTCTGAATCGCGAGCAAGTTCAAGCTCAAATGCCTGAGCCGCCTCCTGGTAGATTCCCCCTTGCTCGGAAAGCAGCAAAGTGACCTGCTGCGCGGCATGCGCCGGCAGACCTGCCAGGGTCAACCACAACAAACTGAAGCGGATTACCGCCTGGAACAAACCTGCCAGACAAGTCATCCCGCGCTGGGCAGCGCAGGCAGCAGACAAGTCGAAGGGCAGGCGAACGGCAGGCATGATTCCCCGTTAGCGAAACTGCGCCGATGCGCGCAGGAAATAGCGCGTTTCGAACTGGTTGTCCGCCCGGAATTCGGCATAAGCATCATTGCCGATGTTCTGGGCGATGAGTTCAAGCAGGATGTCCTGCCCCGGCCAGCGCAGTTTCTTTGCCACGCGCACATCGACACGGTCGTAGGCGGGTACGGGCGGCTTGCCGAGGGCAACTTCGCCAGGTCCCTCCCAGCGCATCTTGTCCACGTGGTAATAGCCCATGCTCAACTGAATATCGTTGTCAAACGTGTGCGCCAGCAGCAGGCTGATGGTCTTGTGCGGCGTGCGGCCCTCCCTTGAAGCCTGGCCCGTGCTGGCAGGGTCGAATCGGTCCTCGGCATTGGCCAGCGAAAACTGCAGTGCCGCCAGGGTGCCCGGGGCAGGGCGATATTGCAGTTGTCCTTCCAGGCCGGTGATGTTGACGCCGCCGCCGTTG
This sequence comes from Thiobacillaceae bacterium, assembly GCA_024643305.1. Taxonomy (GTDB): domain Bacteria; phylum Pseudomonadota; class Gammaproteobacteria; order Burkholderiales; family Thiobacillaceae; genus UBA6918. Next base: position 10,241 of record JAHENE010000023.1, read on the forward strand.
GCAATGACCAGCGCGCCGGTCGGATAGGGCTCGGGTGCCAGTCCCGGAAAGGCGGTAATCTCCCTCAGAATCTCTTCGCGAAACGCCTTCACATCAAGCGTCATTTTGTGGTTGAACCAATGGGATAGCCAGCCAAGTTCCCAGGCGTGCATCACTTCCGGCTCGATGCCCCCGGGTGAATAGCCGAACACATCGATCGGGTCGCCGTTGCTGAAATAAAGTCCGAGGGCGCCGTGTTCGCCAAGCAAGCCGTTCTTGCGGATCGAACGGGTGAAGCTGCCTCGCAAGGTGTGGTTGGGCGAGAGCAGGTAATTGAGTGCCAGACGCCAGGAAAATTGCTTGTCCAGGGTATCGCCATGCTCCAGCATGCCGCCTGCATTCAGTAACCAGCGATCATCCAGATGGTAGGCTGCATTCGCGAAAATTCGACCGCTGCGGTCTTCCACGAAATCTTGCTGACCCAGGAGTATCAGGCTTTTAAAACGGTCAAGGCGCATTCCGGCTCCGGCCATCCATTGCAGACGATCAGAACTGCTGTCATTGATTTGCCATTCCAGGTCGTAACGCTCGTCCGTGTTGTCATACATACCCGTTCGAATTACTTCATCCGTATGTCCCGGGTACAGCACAGGGATAGCTCCAGGCGCAACACTCAGAATGTCGGACAACAAACCTGAAGTGGCGTTGTCTTCCAGTCGGCGGTACTGATGGTAGAACTGCACGCTGGTATCACGCCCCATTCCAAGTACGCGTGTCCAGCGCAGTTGCTGGTGGTTGCTTTCAACCGCGTCCGAACCAACATTTGGCCTGTACATAACGTCAACATCACCGCGCCCAATGGGCCCGTTGCGGAAGCCGAGCTTGAAATCCAGCACATCTGTATTGTCCAGGTCACGCCAGCCGTGCAAATTTATCGAGCGCACCAGTTTTTTGTCGTTACGCCCCTCAAATCCGTCTGTCTGGTCGTAGCCAAGGCTCAAGCGGTAATCAACGCCGGCCATGCTGCCGACGTTGCGCAACATGCCGGAGCGCGTTCCGCGGGAGTCAACGGTGGCACGCGCGTACCAGCCGGGATCGGAATAACGCGGCCGGGTGATGATGTTGACCGTGGCAATGAAGGCATTGGCGCCAAAGATCGGCGAACTGGGGCCTCGTACCACCTCGATCCGGTCGATATCATCTAGCGCGACGCCAAGGTCGTTCCAGTCCACGCTAAGCATAGAGAGATAGACAGAGCGGCCGTCCACCAGCACCTCCATCCGGCGCGGCAATGAATCCGACTGCCCGTGATAGGTTGCCGCGACGGTGCTGTTAGAGGTGCTCAATCCCACCTGGAAGCCGGGCACCAGGCGCAAGAGGTCGGCAATCTCGATAAAGCCCGAAGCCTCGATCATTTCCCGGTCGATCACAGTCACTGCCGCCGGTGCTTCCGACAATGGCTGCATCAAACGCGAGGCCGACAGCACGATGGGTGGCTCCCAAAAAAAATCCGTCTCGGTTGGTTGTGCTGCTGACGCCTGCGCTGCGAGAAACACGTTACATGTCATGGTTGCAACAAGCAGGAACTTCCTCTCTTTCATTACCTTCATTTTCATCTCCGAAATGTATCCCAGCGGAACGATTGGCCACATCATCCGTTCGGCCTAATCCCGCCATTTGTAGTGCCATAAATCATAACTCGGGGGTCATCCGCTAAGTAAAAAGGATTAATCCGTTTGCATGGCGCACATCATCCGTTTGGTCGATTCGCTGGCGCGGAATTTTCGTTAGATTGCATAGGTCGGAAACCGCATCCTTTGCCTTGTCGCTAAATTTGAATGGCCAGGGCTGAAGAGCCCTGCGCACGGCACCCGCCGGGCGGGTTGATCTTCTTCAGGCGGTGCGGAAAAAACACTTGGGCAGATTAATAAAAGAACAGACTTTATTGCGTGACCAGAAACCGGAGGATGAAGCGGTCATCACGCATGGGAATCAGGACGTAAGTCACTGAGCCCAGCCTTTTCCAGGAGTCGCCCCTTAAAAATTATCAGTAAAAAGAGGAACAGAAGGATGAACCGCAGCTACCGCTCCATTTTCAATACCGCCCTGGGCGCCTGGATTGCCGCGCCCGAAACCGCGCGTGCACACGGCAAGGGCAAGAATCTGGTCAAGGCCGGTGCGCTCGCCACCGCCCTCGCCTGTTCCACGCCAACGGCATGGGCCGTCACGAACTGGACAAACCTTGGCGCCGGCGACTGGTTTACCACCACGAACTGGGATACAAACCTCGTTCCCACCGGCTTTGATAATGCCTCCATTGACAACGGCGGCACGGCCCAGGTGCAGACCGCGGGAGCCACCGCGAATACTCTTTTTATTGGCGTTTCAAGCACCGGCACGCTTGCCATCAGCAACGGCGGCACGGTGGGTGACATGGTCGGCATCATCGGCTACAACAACGGCAGCACCGGCACGGTGACGGTGGCCGGGCCGGGCTCGAGATGGACCAACCTAGTGAATTCGTTAGTGGGTTTTACCGGCAACGGTACGCTTGCCATCACCAACGGCGGCGCGGTGAGCGACACAAACGGCTTCATCGGCTACAACGCCGGCAGTACCAGCGCGGTGACGGTGGACGGCACCGGCTCCACCTGGACCAACAGCGGCAATCTATACGTGGGCGCTTTCGGTACCGGCACGCTCAATATCAATAACAGCGGCACGGTGACCGACGTAAACGCTTATGTCGGGTACAACGCCGACAGTACCGGCACGGTGACGGTGAACTTCTACTCGGTGTGGACCAACAGCGGCGATCTGTTCGTGGGTAATTCCGGCACCGGCACGCTTGGCATCACGCTGAGCAGCCAGGTGAACGACGTAAACGGCTACATCGGTTACAACAACACCGGCGTCGGCACGGTGAATGTGGACACGGACTCGGTGTGGCAAAACAGCGGCAATGTTTACGTGGGTTATGACGGCACCGGTGCGCTCAATATCACCTACGGCGGCGCGGTGAACGACGCAACCGGCTACATCGGCTACAACGCCGGCAGTTCCGGCACGGTGACGGTGGATGGGGTTGGCTCCGTCAACAGTTCGGTCTGGAACAACAGCGGCAATGTTATCGTGGGTTTTTACGGCAACGGCACGCTGAGCATCTCCAATGGGGGGGCAGTGAGCGACGCAGGCGGCGTTATTGGATCCCGAGCCGGCAGCAGCGGCACTGCGACGGTGAATGGTTTGGGCTCCACCTGGACCAACAGCAGCATTCTGTTCGTGGGCGAGTCTGGCACTGGCACACTCGGCATCACCGGCGGCGGTACGGTGAGCAATGGAGAAGGCTACATCGGCCTCGGCACCTCCGCAACCGGCACGGTGACGGTGGACGGCGCGGGTTCCCGTTGGATCAACAGCAGTTGGCTGGACGTGGGCATGTGGGGCAGCGGCACGCTCGACATCAGCAACGGTGGCGCGGTGAGCGACACGGCCGGCCGGATCGGCGCCTTGGGAGGCAGCACCGGCGCGGTGACGGTGGACGGGGCCGGTTCAACCTGGACCAACAGCAGCATTCTGTTCGTGGGCGAGTCTGGCACTGGCACACTCGGCATCACTGGCGGCGGCACGGTGAGCAACACAGTCGGCTACATCGGTTACGGCGCCGGCAGCGACGGCGCGGTGACGGTGGACGGCACGGGCTCCACCTGGACCAACAGCAGCAATTTTTACGTGGGCTATTTGGGCAGCGGCACGCTCGACATCGCCGGCGGCGGCGCGGTGAGCGGCGGTAACAATGGCTTCATCGGCTACGGTGCCGGCAGCATCGGAACGGTGACGGTGGACGGTACGGATTCCATATGGACCAACAACAATTGCAGTCTGTTAGTGGGCTATGACGGCACTGGCACGCTTAACATCAGCAACGGCGGCGCGGTGAGCAACACAGGCGGCTACATCGGCTCCAACACCGGTAGCAGCGGTGCGGTGACGGTGGACGGGGTGGGATCTAGCTGGAGCAACGGCATCGGTCTGGCCGTGGGCCTTTCCGGTTCCGGCACGCTTTCCATCAGCAACGGCGGCGCGGTGAGCAGCTCATCCGGCGTCATCGGTTACAACAGTGGTGGCAGCGGCACGGTGATGGTGGACGGGATGAGCTCCAGCTGGAGCAGCGGCG
>JAHENE010000213.1 GCA_024643305.1 Thiobacillaceae bacterium
CTGCCCGAAGAAAATGTAGAGCGCGTACTGAGCGTCATGGCCACTTGCGGCATGTACGACTACGCTGGCAGTTGGCTATATGAAGTCGGCATGCCCGCAAAAAGCGGGGTGGGTGGCGGCATCATTGCCGTTCTGCCGGGTCGTTTCGGCATTGGCATCTTTTCCCCCAAACTCGACAAAAAGGGTAACAGCGTGCGTGGCATCCGGGCCTGCAAACAGCTGTCCAAAGATTTCAGCCTGCACGCCTTTACTCGAACCAGCACCCCCGCCATGGCCTTGAGCCGTGTCTACACTGGCGCCGACGCACCTTCCAGGCGCCTGCCCGCGGTTGAGTTGCGTGCCCACCTTAATAAACATGCGCACCGCATCAAATACCTTTGTTTGCATGGTCATTTGGCAGTTGATGGGGTTGAATACGTTATCCGTAAAATGCGCGACATGGCACCGGATACGAACAGTTACATCCTCGACATGCAGCAGGTGACGGGAATTTCAGAAAGCGCCGCCCGCCTTCTGAACGAGGCGCGCATCGACTTCGGTAAAGAAAACATTGCCGTGGTTTTTTCGCGCATCCATAGCCATCCAACCCTCATGCGCCCATTGAGCAAAGCGGCCAGGGATGCAGACAATGGCTTTCTTAGTTTTGAAGATAATGACCTGGCGGTGGAATGGTGCGAGAACCGGCTTTTCTGCGAAATCCCGCAAACGCTCGCCACATCCAAGTCGCTTGCCGAATCCCCCCTGTTTGAGGGAGTCCCCAAACCGTTATTAAAAGGGGTTGAAGCAGCGGCCCACTCACAAGAATTCGCTCCTGGCGAGTGGATACTGGTCACCGGTCAGCCAGCTGACGGGCACGTGTTCTTCATCGAGTCGGGGCACGTGAGCATACTGGTGCCGCTTGAAGATGGCGCCCATCAGCGCATCGCCTCTCTGGGACCAGGCATGAATTTCGGCGAGATGGTTCTGCTCGGACAAACAACGCGCAGTGCTTCGGTTTTCGCGGACACCGAAGTCAAATGCCGAATTCTGGAAATGGCCGTTATCAACCGACTTTCAGAAGAGGCCCCACTATTGAAGATTCTGCTTCTGGAAAACCTGGCCAGGGACATGGCCGCCAAGCTGCGGCGGGCTACCCAGTGGATTACCGCACTTGCCTGAGAGGCGGCAAAACAAAAAAGGCCGCAATGTAATGCGGCCTTTTCCATTTCTGTTTATTCAGTTATTACTTGCCTGCTTGTGGCGCTGCCTCCTTGGCAGCAGCCGGGGCGGCCGGTTCAGGCGCCTTGAAGCTGGCGCCTGCGCTATTCGCCATGTAAGCCACGGTACGGGCAATTTCCAGATCGGACAAATCCGGGTTGCCGCCACGGGGAGGCATTGCGCGAATGCCGTTGATAGCATTGGCGGTCAACTTGTTGAAGCCCTGGCCAAGGCGAGCTGCCCAGTCGCCCTTGCTGTTGAACTTGGGCGCACCCAGCGCACCCGGAGTGTGGCAGGAAGTACAAACCTCATTGAAAACCTCTTCACCAGACTTCTCAACTTTGGGTGCATTGGCATCCAGCGCCTCGAGCTTGGCCACCGGAGCAATGTTCTTGAGTATGGCCTTTTCCGCCACTTCGGGCTTGTCTGCATCCACCTGCTCACTCTGGATGCTGTTGACCAGAAAAAGGATCAGCACAATGGCAATCAACGGAGCAACCAGCCCGAGTACAACTGAAACCAGCACTTCCTGGGGTGTGGCCTTGGTCATTTTGGCGTCAGAGTCAGCCATGTTCTGTCCTCGAAGAATTCAAAAGCCTGAATTATATGTAAAGCGGGCTGCTCGGCAAAGAGCGGCTAGACTGGGAAAGGCAAAACCGCTAAGCTTCGGCCTCCTGCGCCCGTAGCTCAGCTGGATAGAGTACTGCCCTCCGAAGGCAGGGGTCGTGCGTTCGAATCGCGCCGGGCGCGCCATCTCAAGCTGTTAAAGCGTTTTTAGACTTTTTGTTTGCTTCCGGTTTTTCTCTGCGTTGCATCAAAATCACCTCAACCAAATCAGTTATTTTGATGCTTCGAGTGAAAAATTTAAGTCTCCTGGACTGAAGAATTCACCTGCTTTTGGCGAAAAGCGCCAAGCATCGTCATCACCCCCGCCAGCACCAGGAGCGCCATGACGAGTCGAAGTGCCTGCAGCGCTTGCGACTGGTACTGCCTCAAGGCCGAATCCTCAGCCAAAGCATGCTCCCCGGCAATATTCGCAATTCTTTCTGCGGGCTGTACCGCCCTGACGGAAACAACATTAAGTTTAAACAGGGCTTCGCGCGCAAGGTCCCAATTCTTGTCTGGCCTGTTCAATGCAGCCTCCAGTTCAAGCCTGAGCCCTTCTATCTCATTCAAGGCGGTTTTCAGGTCACCCACGGCCGTGGCATCACCCGTTTCCAGCTTCTCCAGGGCAGCCAGCTCACTATCAATTGATTCCTTGTATTCACCGGCTTTCTTCTGATAATTGGAGTACTCCAGCACGGTGGAATAGTATTCGTTGATGGTCAACTCATAACCATGAATCAATGATTTGAGTGATTGGGCGATCCGGTAAGTCTGCAACATGGCGCCCCTGGATTCCAAAGTTGACATACCTGCCGTATGAACCCGATCACTGGCCCAATAGGCCAGCCCGACAGCAACCGACATGACGCCGGCAATGATGACCGCACCCGTGCGAATTCCCAATTTCATGATTTACCCCCTCTTGGACCGGAATTGAGCTGTTTGGTCGACTAACGTACCACCTGCTTACAATTACCTTCCTGCCACAAACACATCTCCTTCCCTTTGCGGCAAGTTTATGGTGCAATTAATACTTTAGTAATTTACTCAGGAATTTGTATGCCCGGACTTTCTCCAGACACTCCTATCCCCACCGAAATCAAGCTGCACAAGGCTTCCAAGAAACTGGAAATCGCCTTCAACGACGGAGCGCGCTTCGAACTGCCGTTCGAATACCTGCGCGTATATTCTCCTTCTGCCGAAGTGCGCGGCCACGGGCCGGGTCAAGAAGTGCTGCAGATAGGCAAGCAATACATCGATATCGAGCGCATTGAGCCGGTTGGTCAGTACGCGGTGGTGCTGGAGTTCTCTGACAAGCACAACTCCGGAATTTACTCCTGGGACTATCTATATGACCTGGGCGCCAATTACACGACCAAATGGGAAGACTATCTTGGCCGCATGAAAGCTGCCGGCACCTCGCGTGAGCCAGCCGACCACAAATACAATTCATGAAATCACCCGCCACGGTTGAAGCTGCCATTGCAGCGGCAACAGGGACGGGGTTCAAAATTACCTCCACCAACCCTATGGGCGGGGGCTGCATCAACCAGGCTTATGTCGTTGAAGGCAATGGCCAGCGTTATTTTGTCAAAACCAACCGCGCAGATCTTGCCGACATGTTCGAGGCCGAGGCGGCAGGCCTATCCGAGCTCGCTTCAGCGCAGGCTTTGCGCGTACCTCGCCCCATAGCGAGCGGCGTTGGGGCGGGCGAAGCTTTCCTGGTGCTGGAATTCATGGAGCTGGGTGGCCGAGGGGCCCCCTCCCGCATGGGTCGGGCTTTGGCGCAACAGCACCTTAAAACAACGGAAAAATTTGGCTGGCTACGCGACAACACTATAGGCAGCACCCCCCAGCACAACGCCTGGGCAGCTGATTGGATTGTTTTCTTGCGCGAACACCGCTTCGGCTACCAGTTAAAAATGGCCGCCAGAAACGGCTGGGGGAAAAGATTGCAAACTCTGGGCGACAGGCTGCTGGCACGACTGGAAGACTTCTTTCC
>JAHENE010000214.1 GCA_024643305.1 Thiobacillaceae bacterium
AGACCACGTTTACATCGTCACCCCTCTTCGACCCAGCGCACAGTAAACGTGGTCTGGTTGCGCCCATCACCGTACCGATAACTCAGCATGTCGGAGAATTCGTGCATCATCATCAACCCCAAACCGCCAGGCTCGGCCTCGTCAAGCGTTTTGGGCCTTGGTTTTGCATGGTGCGCAAGGAGATCGAAGGCTTTACCGGCATCACTCACCGTAAGGCTCGCCTCACCGGATTCCAGTCGGCTGTTCAACTTCAGTTGAAGGTATACCGGGGAAGCCGCGGCTGCAGGCCCCCCATGGGAAATGATGTTCGCTATCGACTCGTTGAGACAAAGATCAAGTCGCCGGATGTGCTCGATAGGCATCCCATGCGCACGTCCGCTCTTTTCAAGCCAGGCCGAGGCATGTCCCAAGCCCTGCGCATCCGCAGCTATGGACAACTCCTCAACCAAACTGACCGTGGACGCAGTCACCTGGTCCTCACGCAAGCGCAGCGACTTGGGCCTTGGTGGAATCTGCAAACATCGGGATCAGGTTATTGATACCCATGGTGACAAGCACTTTGGTGACCGGCTCGTTATTGCCGACAAGCAACACCAGGCGTCCACCGTGATGTTGCTGGGCCTTGGCATTGCCGACAAGCGAACGAATGCCAATAGAGGCAATGAATTCCAGACCAGACAAGTCGACAACAATCCGATGCTTCGCAGAAGAAGCAAGAAAAGCCAGTTTGGCATCAATCGCGTTTACACCCTGTATATCCAGGCGCCCCAGGATACGAATGATGCGAAGTCCTTCATCTACTTCGTCAAAATCAATGGTTGCGACTTCTTTAGTCATGGCTGTACGTCCTCATATGCTGTTTGTGCAGTCTGTCATTTGCAGTTTGCTGCATATTTGCGAATCTTATATGACAAATGGGACGGGTGCCATGCCCTGTAGAAGAATGCCTATTGCCTATTAGGGTCTACGTCTGGTTTCTCAGCCGTCAGGCAGTCATGGAATAGCGAGGCGCTTCGTTTTTGGGCGCGTTGAGGTAGGCATCAAAACTCATGGCGATGTTGCGCAGGAACAGACGGCCCAGGGTGGTGACACGGATTTCTTTCTTGTCCACTTCCAACAGGCCATCTACCACGAGCGGTTTGAGTAGATTCAGACTGTCAGCGAAGTAGTCGTCGAAGCTGATGTTCCAGCGCGACTCAATCGAAGCTTTGGCAAGTGAGAGATCGCACATCAATTCAGTGATGACGTCGCGGCGGATCTTGTCGTCGGTGGTCATGCGATAACCCTTCACTGTGGCGAGACTCTGTTCCCCGATCATCTTCTGATAGCCGTCAGGCCGTTTTTCATTTTGCGCGTAAACGTCCTCAGTCTGACTGATCGAGGAGGCGCCGAAAGCGTAGATGTCAGCATGCCTGTGCGTGGTGTAGCCCTGGAAATTGCGCCACAGGGTTTTCTCGCGCTGAGCCTTGACCAATTCATCTTCGGGTTTGGCGAAGTGATCCATGCCGATGTGCACATAGCCTGCGCCTTCAAGTGTTTCCAGGATCAGTTCCTGCATGGCCATGCGGGTTTCAAAGTTCGGAAGATCTGATTGCACGATAAGCTTCTGATGTTTCTTCATCCAGGGCACATGGGCATAACCGAACACTGCCAAACGATCCGGATCGAGGCGCACGATTTCAACCAGGGTCTTGCGGTAGCTGTCCAGGGTCTGGTGCGGCAGGCCGGTCATCAAATCCAGGTTGATGCTGGAAAAACCCTCGGCACGAAACCAACCGTAGACCTCTTCAATCAAAGACAGAGGCTGGATACGGTTGACCGCCTTCTGCACCTTTTCGTCGAAATCCTGCACCCCCAGGCTGGCGCGGTTGAAGCCGGATTCCCTGAGTGCCTGCACCTGTTCCAGCAGCAAACCGCGTGGATCGACCTCGACCGAAACTTCCGCATCGGCTGCGAAATTGAAACGCTGCCTGATATGGGATGCCAGATCGCGAATATCTTCGGCCTTCAGAAAGGTCGGTGTACCACCGCCCCAGTGCAGTTGAACAACAGAACGCATGGAATCGGTAAGTTCGGCAACTGAGTCGACTTCGCGCTTGAGATAACTCAGATAGTCCTGCGCCTTGCCGTATTTTTGCGTGGCCACCATGTTGCAGCCACAGTAATAGCAAAGCGTGTCGCAAAACGGAATGTGCACATACAGGGACAGCGGCCTGGCCGTGTCCTGACTTTCGATTATTTCCTGCCGCCACTGGTTGATGCCGAAATCGTCGGCAAAATGCGGGGCGGGCGGGTAGGAAGTGTAGCGAGGGCCTGGCTGGCTGTACTTTGTCAGCAGGGCAATATCCGTTTGCATAGCAGTCTGTTTAATTAAGACCTTTTAATCTTATTAGTGTCGAAGGATTTTGTCCAGTTTGGTATTCGCCAATTCTCAAATCCGGCAACAGCTTTAGACTGATCTATCCTGTTTCCAAGCAGGTTTGGCCATCATGGTCCAACAGGTCAAGCGTCGTCTGCACCCACTCCAAGCAATTGATCAATCACTGAATAGAACTGGGTAATGTCCAGTGGTTTAGTCAGGTAGTCAGCAAAACCCGCAGCGATGCCACGCTCGACATCACGGGACATGGCATTGGCGGTCACGGCGACGACAGGAACCGATTTCATGCCTGCATCTTTCTTGAGCATCTTCAGCACCTCATAACCATCCATTCCGGGCATGTTTATATCCAGCAGGATCAGTTCCGGGCGCCGTGCCCTTGCCAGGTCGATGCCAAGTTGTGGAGTGTGCGCCGTCAGCAGATTTATATGCTTGCGATAACCGAGCAGCTCGGCCACCAGCCTCAAATTTGCGGGGTTGTCTTCGATATAAAGCACGAGATGGGCGGCATGCCCCTCCCGGTGCGCAACGTTCTGGCCAGCATCTTGCGATGCTGCCGCTTTCACCTCGATAAGCCCGGATTCAAGCGGCAGTTCGATCCAGAATCTGCTACCGACGCCAAACTCGCTTTCCGCATCTACCGCCCCCCCCATCATCTCGATGATGCGACGGCTGATGCTCAGCCCGATGCCAGTACCTTCAATCGCAGTATTCTCTGCGCCCAGGCGATTGAAAGGTTCAAACAGTTCCGACATGCGTTCGGCGGGTATGCCAGGGCCGGTATCCACAACCAGAATCCGCAGTCGATTCTCTCCAGCTGGGCTCACTTCAGTCCGCACGCTTCCGCCGTCGCGGTTGTACTTGATGGCGTTGGAAATAAAGTTGATGAGTGCTTGCTTGAGCCGCACGCGGTCGGCCCGTACCACAGCGCCCTGCACGGCATGGCTCAGCCGGATGCTGCGCGCTTTTGCCAACGGGTCCACCAGGCTCAGACACTCTTTGACGAGCGGTAAAAGCTCTACTGGCTCCAGCGACATGCCTATTTGCCCGGATTCTACCTTCGCCAAATCCAATACGTCGTTGATCAAATCCAATAGATGCCTTCCGGCCTTGAGCATCTCACGGACATACTCATGATGATCGGGGGCCAGCTTCTGGTCCATGTCCAACAGCTGTGCGAATCCAAGAATGGCGTTCATCGGCGTGCGCAACTCGTGGCTCATGCTGGATAGGAATTGGGACTTGGCCCGGTTGGCATGTTCTGCGTCGTCGCGGGCGGCCTGCAGGGCGGTGTTCATCTCCTGTAGGCGGATTTGCGCCATTTTAATTTCCGTAATGTCGGACACCAGCGCAAAGAACCCGTTTACATTGCCGTCCACCATATCGGGAATGTAATGCGCCCACACGTAGCGACTACTCC
>JAHENE010000024.1 GCA_024643305.1 Thiobacillaceae bacterium
GCCGTTCCAGCCGCCGTTCACCGGACGTCTCTCGGCATCATGTTTTTCCAGGAAGATGTTGCGGCTGGCCCTGTCCAGCGCTGCATCCAGCCGCTGGTATTCAAAGCGGGTCAGGAAACCGTCAGCCAGGAACTGGCGCTCCAAATTTCGGATATCGCGCTGCTCATCCATCAACATGCGTAACTCCTGCGGGTTGATGCTTTTTTCGTAAAACCCGTTGAGGATGCGGTCGTGCTGCTTGTCCTGACGTTCGTTGACTTCTTTCATCAGGCGCAGGCTTTCTTGAAACGCAGGGTGGTTGTTAAAAACAGGGCCATTGGAGCCGGCACGGTTATCGTCGCGCTCATGTGCAAAGGCACCGGCGGAAATCGCCATCATGGCGGCCAGACCCAGCGATTGAATCAGTTTCGTGGTTTTCATTTCACACTCCTATCAAATTTTGATCTTGTGCCACTGGAATCAGTTTTGATTCAAATCAACAGCGCACGATTGCACTTTATGGGCGAGATGTATGCGGAGTGTTTGGCGGGGGTAACCGTCTGTAAGCAGTTGTAACCGGCTTGTATCAGGCTGCGGCAGGGCTGGGCTGTTCGGTTTTAGGGTTGACCAAACTGATCACGGTTTGCCCCGGCTGTGGGTTTGGTTGCGCATCCGGACTGAAAATGCGGAGATTGCCGTCTGCGGTAATCAGGAACAGGGGAATGATGTTTCCCTTGTAGTGTGTTTTAAGCGCATCGAAAACGAAATTCTCGCTCAGCCGGGTTTTCTTGATTGCCCAGTCACCCAGGAAACGCTGAGTAAGCAGCATGTGGTTGATGTCTTCGCCGAATAGAAGACGTCCGCGCAAATGCGGCGAGGTTTCGTCAGGCAACAATTTTTCTTCCGGGGCCAACTGGAATATCTGGTTGCGCCCGAACACCGAGGCAAAATGCAGGGCCGCCAGCGCATTGGTGTCATCGTTGCTGGTCATGGCGAGCAGGCGGCCAATTCCCCCAAGACTGACCTGTTCCAGCACCGATTCCGAAAACACGCTGGCATAAACAGCGGGCATGCCTTCCATACGCGCGGCCAGCACATTGTGTAGGGAATTGTCGACCAGCATGACCGGGTAGCCCTCGTCTTGTATCGCCTTGGCAATGCGGCGCACCCAGAAACGACCGCCCAGGAAGAGGATGCCATCGGCTTCGGCTTGGGTAAGTCCTAAACGCTTGGCCAGCGGACCAGACGTGAGGCCATAGACCACGACGGTGCCGATGATGACCAGGAAGGTCGCCGCAACCAGTTTTTCCGCGCCCGGGTAACCAAGTTCCTGCAGCCGCAACGCAAAAACGGAAGACACCGCTGCGGCAACAATGCCGCGTGGTGCCATCCACGACAGGAAGATCTTTTCCGGCAACGCCAGTTTCGTGCCAATCGTTGCGGCAAAAACCGAGGCAGGGCGGATGACAAACAGCAAGGCCAGCAAAAACGGAATGCTGACAAAGCCGACGCTGGCCAGATCACTCGGGCGCAGGTTGGCGGCCAGCAGGATGAACACCGTGGCAATCAGCATCACGCGCAGGTTTTCCTTGAACTCGATTATGTGGTGCACGCTCACCATCTTTTGATTGGCCATGGCAAAGCCCATCACGGTCACTGCAAGCAGGCCGGACTCGTGCTCGAGCAGGTTGGAAGCCGTGTAAACCGCAACCACCAGCATGAGCGTGACCGGGTTCTGCAGAAAATCCGGCACCCAGTCCTTTTTCAGGAACAGCACCATGAGCAGGGCGCCCAGCCCGCCGGCCACGCTGCCTATCAGGATGGTGCCGAGAAGGGACAGGGCGACATCGGTCCAACTGTCTGCGGCCAGCGCGATAACCTGGAAAACCAGCACCGCCAGCACGGCGCCGATAGGGTCGATCACGATGCTTTCCCATTTCAGCGTCGGTCCGGAAATTCCGGCGGGGCGGATATGGCGCAGCATGGGCGTGATCACCGTGGGACCGGTGACGATGAGGATGGCTCCCAGTAGCGTGGCCAGCGGCCAGTCGAAATCCAGAATCCAGTGCGCGGCCAAAGTGCTCAACAGCCAGGTGGTCAGTGCGCCGATGGTCAGCAAGCGCGTCATCACACCGCCAACGGTGCGCAGTTCCTTGACCGAAAGGCTCAATCCGCCCTCGAACAGGATGACCGCCACCGACAGCGAGACAAAGGGATAAAGCAGATTGCCGAAAAGCGCTTCCGGCTGGATGAAACCAGTCACCGGTCCGGCGACGATGCCGAATACCAGCAAGAGCAGAATCGAAGGCAGTCGCAAGCGCCAGCCCAGCCACTGGGCAGAAATGCCCAGCACGGCTACAGCGCTCAAGCTCAGCAGAAAATGCTCCATGGCCGCCACCTTAGCAGGCGGCAGTAAGTGGGGCAATCAAAGGGTATTCGACTAATCGGAATGAGAGCGGACGCTTAGTATTAATACGTATATTGGAATAAGCGGTAAAGCATTTACCCTGACTGCGGCCATAAAGATCCAACCTTATCTAATGTTGACAGGGATTAATGCCGTAATTCTTGATAAGAATACTCGGGTATTGTTGGGGGTATTTTTCTCCGATCAATGTCTATTGAGCAGCATTGATCGGGGGCTTTGCATAATGCGTTACGTTTTCTTTTAAGCCCGGTTAGTGCATGCAGGCTGATTGGCCGGGATGTGTTTTGGCGACAGACCATACGAAAAAAGCCATTGAAGGGTAATGAAAATGAACGGCAGCGCATCGCGCGATGTCCTTGGCGCGGATAGATTTCCGTCCCTTGCTGATGCGCAGATAAAACGCAGTACTTATACGGCGGTTTTGCTCACGCTTCTTTTACCGCCAGCCTTGGGTTCCACGCTGGCAGCGCTGATCGGCTTCTATCCTTTTCCAGAGATCTACCTGATCTTTACTTCCTACACCGGGGCTTATGTTGCGGCAGCGGTGGTCATTGCGCTGCGGTTGACACCCAAAGCGACCAGTTTTGTTACAAGCCTTGTCACCTTGGACAGGGAAGCCGCGCAAGCCAAAACAAAGCGGGTTTTTGCGCGTCTGCCATGGGCGCTGTTCGGTTTCATAACACTTTATACAATCGGCGGCGCGCTTAGCGCGGATCTCGCGCTTGAGGACATGGGTTACCGCAACTACACGTTGCGCGACCATCTCTACAATCAACTCAGCGTCATCCCTGTCGTTCTCATCACCTCGCTTCCCATTTTCTTTTATTACGTGGATCAACTGGGGCGTTACTTCGGGCCGCGCGGCATCACTGTTACGGCAGTACCTCTCTGGACAAAACTAATGATGCTCGGTCTTGTGGTGCCGTTGCTGATCGACAGCGTCCTTATCGGTTACTACATCAACCGCACCGGTTTTTTTGAATGGGAAATGCTTGCACTGTGGTTTTCCCTGCTGATGCTGGCCGCGGGCGGCACATGGCTTGCCTGGCGGAGTTTGAGCCAAGGCATTGCTCCACTGCAGTCATTTATCACATCGAATAGTTCAGAAATCACGGCACGAGCGCGTGCCATCCTGACGCCGAAGTCGCTCGACGAATTTGGCGTCATCACCTCCCGCCTGTCTGAACTGCTCGCCTCACAAAAACTGCTCTCCGGCACGCTGGAGCGTACACGTGCTATTGCGGATTCCATTATTGATGCTGCTGGAGCTCTCGTGGTTGTTCTCGACAGGGAAGGACGCTTCGTGCGCTTCAATAAAGAAGCCGAAAATTTAAGCGGCTATAGCGCTGAGGAAATGATAGGCAAATTTCCGTGGGAAACAGTGCTGGATAAGCAAGAGGCCGCGTCTGTTAAAAATCACAAGATCGATTCGATGTTGGCTAATTCAAAGCCTGATGGAGGCAAGTACGCGAACCATTGGGTGTCAAAAGATGGACACAAATATCTCATTGAATGGTCCGGCACTCAGTTGAAAGATACAGAGGGCAATCCGGAGTTTTTGGTTTACGTCGGTAACGATGTAACTGGTCGCCAACAAATGGAAAGCGAACTGCACGCCTTCGGGGACCGTTTGAATGAGGCGCAGCACTTGGCAAAATTGGGTAGCTGGGAACTTGATCTTGTGAACAATCGACTCGTCTGGTCCGACGAAATCTTCCGCATATTCGAGTTGGACAAGGACAAGTTTGACGCTTCTTACGAAGCCTTCATAAACGCCATCTACCCGGATGACCGCGCCATGGTCGACAAGGCATACACAGATTCCCTGGTGAGCCGCGAGCCTTATGAGATCGTACATCGCCTGCAAATGAGTGACGGCCGTATTAAGTACGTGCGCGAAACATGCGAGACTTTTTTTGATGATGACGGCAAGCCTTTGCGGTCTGCGGGCACGGTGCAGGACATCAGCGAGTTGCATAAAGCAGAAATGGAACTACGAGAACACCGTGAGCGCCTTGAGGAACTTGTACACAAGCGTACCGAACAGCTTGCGGAAAATGCACGGTTGTTACGCCACGCCCAGGAGATTGCCCGGCTCGGCCATTGGCAGGCCAACCTCCATACCGGCGCATTGGAATGGTCAGATGAGATATATCGCATCTTCGGCCGTGTGCGCGCTGATTATTCACCTAGCATTTCCAACTTCTATGCCTGCGTACATCCGGAAGATGTGGCGCTGGTGAAGGAATCGGAGCAGCATGCTTTTGTAATAGATGGCCGTCACAGCGTTGATCACCGTATCTTACGTCCCGATGGTGAAATACGCTGGGTGCACGAGGAGGCGCAGTTGACGCGCGATGCGCACGGCGAACCCTGGATTCTGACCGGCACCGTGCAGGACATCACCGAGCGCAAAAAGGCCGAGGAAACCGTCATCGCTGCCAGGGACGAAGCCGAGCGCGCCAATCGGGCAAAGTCAGAATTCCTGTCGCGCATGTCGCACGAACTGCGCACACCACTTAATGCCATTCTCGGCTTTGGCCAGTTGTTGGAAGGCGACAAAAATCTGACCCCGAACCAGACCGAAGGCGTGCACGAGATCGTACATGCCGGGCGCCACCTGCTCGAAATGATCAACGAAATCCTGGATCTCAGCCGCATCGAAGCCGGGCGTGTTGATCTCTCCCTCGAAGCGGTTGAACTGGGTCCGTTGATCAATGAATGCATGTCCATGGTAAAACCCATCGCAAGCCAACGCCGGATAACCCTGGAAGCGGCTACCAATGCCTGCGGTCACCATGCAGTCATGGCTGACCGCGTGCGTCTGCGCCAGATCCTCATCAACCTGCTGTCGAATGCGGTCAAATACAACCATGATGCCGGGCAGGTCTTCATCGACTGCAAGGAAACCACCGAGGGCGGTATTCGTCTCTCAGTAAGGGACACTGGCCAGGGCATCCAGCCTGAATCCGTAACGCGCCTGTTTCGCCCCTTCGAACGCCTGGAATCCCCTTACGCCGGCATTGAAGGAACCGGCATTGGCCTTGCCCTGGCCAAACGCCTCACTGAGGCCATGGATGGCAGGATCGGTGTGGACAGCCAGCCTGGCGTGGGCAGCACCTTTTGGGTTGACCTGCCCGCTGCCGAATCAAGCGCCGAACATGCTGCTGTACAGGGTGTTGTGGAAACCGGCGCAGAAACCGAGCACAATCATTCCGGCGCCATCCTCTACATCGAAGACAATCCCGCCAATGTCCGGCTCATGCAGAGCATCATCGAAGTGAGCGGCAACCTGAAAATGGCCGAGGCCATGACAGCCGAGATTGGCCTGGCTATGGCCAAGATTGCTAGGCCAAGACTCATTCTCATGGATATCAACCTGCCCGGCATGAACGGCTATGAAGCCCTGCGGCAATTGCGCGCCGACCCCGCCACCCGCCACATTCCCGTCATTGCGATCACCGCCAACGCCATGAAGCACGAACGCGAGCGCGGACTGGCGGAAGGCTTTGACGACTATGTGACTAAGCCGCTCGACGTACCTTACCTGAGCAAGCGCATACGCGAGCTTCTAGATGGATATTCCGATACAGGGGGAAATCCGGCAGGCCAGGCATAGCGGCAAATGGAGACCGTGCTCTGTAAAGCAAAAGGGGTCTGCTCAGCATCGATTAATTCCCCTGACGAAGCACAAAACAAAAGGGCCTCAAGCGAGGCCCTTTTTTTATTTGCAGGAAAGAGCAATCAATCCAGTCCGAGATACCCCAGTATCCCCTTGGCTGCTTCGCGCCCTTCCCACACCGCGGTGACAACGAGGTCGGAACCGCGCACCATGTCGCCGCCAGCGAAAATCTTTTCGTTCGCGGTCTGGCCGGTGAACTTGCCGCCCTTGGCAGTAACGCGGCCGACTTGATCAGTTGTCACGCCGAGATCGGCAAACCACGGCGCGGGGCTGGGGCGGAAGCCGAAGGCGACGATGACGCGGTCGGCGGGGACGATTTCCTCTGAGCCTGGCACGACCACCGGGGTGCGGCGACCGCGCGCATCGGCCGGGCCGAGTGCGGTAGTGACGAGCTTCACGCCTTCGACCTTGCCGTGGCCGACGATTTCCACCGGCTGACGGTTCCACAAAAACTTCACGCCTTCTTCCTTGGCGTTGCCGACTTCGCGCTTGGAGCCGGGCATGTTTTCTTCGTCGCGGCGGTAGGCGCAGGTGACGCTGGCCGCGCCCTGGCGGATGGAAGTACGGTTGCAGTCCATGGCGGTATCACCGCCACCAAGCACCACTACACGCTGGCCTTTCATGTCGTGGAAGGTTTCGTCCTTGCCGAGTTGGCCCAGGCAGTTCTTCACATTGGAAATCAGGAAGGGCAGCGCTTCCAGTACGCCGGGCAGGTCTTCGCCGGGGAAACCGCCTTTCATGTAGCTGTAGGTGCCCATGCCAAGGAACACGGCATCGTATTCCTTGAGCAGGCTGTCCATGGACACGTCTTTGCCGACCTCGGTGTTGAGGCGGAACTCGATGCCCATACCTTCGAACACTTCGCGGCGGCGGGTCATCACCCATTTTTCCATTTTGAACTCGGGAATGCCATAAGTAAGCAGGCCGCCGATTTCAGGATAACGGTCGAACACCACGGCATGCACGCCGTTGCGCGCCAGGATGTCGGCGCAGCCTAATCCCGCAGGCCCGGCACCGATGATGGCGACCTTCTTGCCGGTGGACTTCACCTGGCTCATGTCGGGGCGCCAGCCGGCCTTGAAGGCTTCTTCGGAAATGTATTTTTCCACCTGGCCGATGGTGACGGCGCCAAAGCCGCCGCCTTTGCCGAAGCCATCGCTGTTCAGCGTGCAGGCGCCTTCACATAGACGGTCTTGCGGGCACACACGGCCGCAGACTTCAGGCAGGGAATTGGTTTCGTGCGACAGTGCGGCGGCTTCGAACAGCCTGCCTTCATCTACCAGCTTGAGCCAGTTGGGGATGTAGTTGTGTACCGGGCATTTCCACTCGCAATAGGGATTGCCGCAGGCGAGGCAACGGCCGGCCTGTTCCTTGGCCTGGCCCTCGTCCATCTTGGCGTAGATTTCCTTGAACTCGTGGATGCGAATGACGGCCGTGGTTTTTTCACCATCGCGGCGCGGTTTGTCCAGAAATTGAAAAACGTCAGACATTTTCTTCTTTATCCTTAAGCGGCTTCCGCTTGCTTGCGGGCACCGGGCAAATCATCCAGCAGCGCTTCCAGGGAAATGCGCTTGGGTTTTACCAGCCAGAACCTGCCAATTTCGGCATCGAGGTTGTCGAGCAAGCCCTTGGCGCGCGGCGAGCCGGTCAGCGCCAGGTGGCGCTCGATACTGGCCTTGAGGAATACGCGATAGGGCTCGGTGTTTTCGCCTACCAGCTTGCTGGCATCCACCAGCTCGTGATTGATGCGGGTGGGGAATTTCTCCGACTCGTCGTACACGAAGGCCATGCCGCCGGACATGCCGGCGCCAAAGTTAAGGCCGGTATCACCCAGCACGATCACGGTGCCGCCGGTCATGTATTCGCAGCAGTGGTCGCCCGCGCTTTCGATCACGGCAAAGGCGCCCGAGTTGCGCACGCCGAAGCGCTCGCCGGCCATGCCCGAGGCGAACAGCTCGCCGCCGGTGGCGCCATACAGGCAGGTGTTGCCGATGATGGTGTTGCGGTGCGGCTCGAAGGTGGAAACTTTAGGCGGGTAAATAACCAGGCGGCCACCGTTCATGCCCTTGCCCACGTAGTCGTTGGCGTCACCTTCCAGTTCCAGAGTCAGGCCTTTGGCGTTCCATACGCCAAAGCTCTGGCCGGCGGAGCCCAGCAACTTGATGTGCAGGGTGTCGTCAGGCAGACCGGCATTGCCGTGCGCCTTGGCTATTTCGCCGGACAGGCGCGCGCCGATGGAGCGGTTTACGTTCTGGATGGCGTAGGTGAAGGCTTTCTTCTCGCGGCTCTGGATAAACGGCAGGCAGTCGACCACCATCTTTTCCGCCAGCTCGCCCTTGTCAAACGAGGGGTTGCGGTCCTGCTGCGCGAAGCGCGGCTCGGTTTCCGGTATGTCGCCCTGCGAGAGCAGCACGTCGAGTTTCAGTTTTTGCTGCTTGCTGCTCTGGCCTTGCATCAGGTCCAAGAGATCGGTGCGGCCGATCAGGTCAGTGAGCTTGCGGATGCCCAGCTGCGCCATCAGCTCGCGCGTTTCCATGGCCATGAAGGTGAAGAAGTTCACCACCATGTCGGGCAGGCCGATGAAGTGCTCTTTACGCAGCTTGTCGTTCTGCGTTGCCACGCCGGTAGCGCAGTTGTTCAGATGGCAGATGCGCAGGTACTTGCAGCCCAGCGCCACCATGGGGCCGGTGCCGAAGCCGAAGGATTCCGCGCCGAGGATCGCCGCCTTGATCACGTCGAGGCCAGTCTTGAGGCCGCCGTCGGTCTGCACGCGCACGCGGCCGCGCAGCCCGTTGGCGCGCAGCACCTGCTGGGCTTCGGACAGGCCGAGTTCCCACGGCGTGCCGGCGTATTTCACGCTGGTCAATGGGCTTGCGCCGGTTCCGCCGTCATAACCTGAAATGGTGATGAGGTCGGCATAGGCCTTGGCCACGCCTGCGGCGATGGTGCCGACACCGGGCTCGGCTACCAGCTTCACAGAAACCTGTGCGGCGGGGTTGACCTGCTTCAGGTCGTAAATCAGCTGCGCCAGATCTTCAATCGAATAGATATCGTGGTGCGGCGGCGGTGAAATCAGCGTGGTACCGGGCTTGCAGTGACGTAAGCTGGCAATCATCGGCGACACCTTGTCGCCGGGCAACTGGCCGCCCTCGCCGGGCTTGGCGCCCTGTGCAATCTTGATCTGCAGCACTTCGGCGTTGACCAGGTAAGCCGGAGTCACGCCGAAACGGCCGGACGCCACCTGCTTGATCTTGGACATCTTGGCGGTGCCGTAGCGCTTGGGGTCTTCGCCGCCTTCGCCGGAGTTGGAACGGCCGCCGATGCGGTTCATGCCTTCGGCCAGCGACTCATGCGCTTCGGGCGACAATGCGCCCAGCGACATGCCGGCGGAGTCGAAGCGCTTGAGGATGTTCTCGATCGGCTCGACCTCGTCGATGGAAATCGGGTTGGTGCCGAACCTCACCTGCATGAGGTCGCGCATCATCGCCACTGGGCGGGTGTTCACGATATCGGAATACTTCTTGTATTCCTCGTAGTTGCCGGACTGCACGGCCTTCTGCAACTGCTGCACGACGTCCGGGTTGTAGGCGTGGAATTCCTCGCCGAACATGAACTTCAAGAGGCCGCCTGCAGGCAGGCGCTTCATGGGATTCCAGGCGTTCTTGTGCAGTTTTTTCTGATCAACTTCGAAGTCGGCGAAGTCGGCGCCGGACACGCGCGAGGTTGTGCCCTTGAGGCAAAGCTCGACCACCTCCTCGTTCAGGCCCACGGCTTCGAACAGCTGGGCGCCACGGTAGCTTGCCACCAGCGAGATGCCCATTTTTGAGAGCACCTTGTAGATGCCCTTGTCCATGCCCTTGCGGTAGTTGGCCAGCGCCTTGTCGAGTGGGGTCTTGCACTCGCCGCTGTTCACCAGGTCGGCGATGACCTGGTAGGCGAGATAGGGGTACACCGCGGTGGCGCCGTAGCCGATCAGGCAGGCATAGTGGTGCGGGTCGCGCACGCTGCCGGTCTCGGCAACGATGTTGGCGTCGCAGCGCAGGCCGGCATCGATGAGCGCGTGGTGAACAGCGCCCACGGCAAACAGCGCCGGGATCGGCAAAGCATTCTGCGAAATGTCACGGTCTGACAGCACCAGGATCACTGCGCCTTTTCTCACTGCAGCCACGGCATCGGCAGCCAGCTTTTTGGTGGCGGCTTTCAGCGTCAGTTTGCTCGCGTCGAAATTGAGCGACAGCGTCTGGGACTTGTAGGCCGGGTCGGTCTGAGACGTAATCGTATTGAACGCAGTTTCCGACAGCAGCGGTGAACTGACTTCCAGTCGGTGCGCGTGCCCCTTCGTTTCATTGAACAGGTTGCGCTCGGGGCCGAAGCAGGTGGACAGCGACATCACGATCGCTTCGCGGATCGGGTCGATCGGCGGGTTGGTCACCTGCGCGAACTGCTGGCGCAGGTAGTCGAAAGGCGAGCGCACTTTCTGGCTCAATACCGCCATGGGCGTGTCGTCACCCATGGAGCCTGTGGCTTCCTGGCCATCTTCGGCCAGCACGCGCAGGATCTGGTCGCGCTCTTCCAGACTGACGTTGTAGAGCTTCTGGTGGGTGAGCAGGCTGGGCGCATCCATCACCGCCAAGTCGCCATCGGGATAGGCGCCGAATTCCAGCTTGGTGGATTCCTTGAGCCATTCGCGGTAGGGGTGGCGATCCTTCAGTTCCGCGTCGATGTCTTCGGGCAGCAGCAGCTTGCCGGTTTCGAGGTCGGCGGCCACCATCTGGCCGGGGCGCACGCGGCCCTTGCGCTCGACGTTCTCCGGGCCGTAATCCCACACGCCCACTTCCGAGGCGATGGTGAGGATGCGGTCCTTGGTCAGCACCCAGCGCGCGGGCCTGAGACCGTTGCGGTCCAGCGCACACACGCCGTAGCGGCCATCGGTCATGACCAGACCGGCGGGGCCGTCCCAGGCTTCCATGTGCATGGAGTTGTATTCGTAGAAGGCGCGGATGTCGGGGTCCATGTCCTCGACGTTCTGCCATGCCGGCGGCACCAGTAGGCGGATGGCGCGGAATAGCCCGGCGCCGCCCATGACCAGACCTTCCACCATGTTGTCGAGGGAACTGGAGTCGGAACCATCGGTGTTCACGATCGGGCGCACGTCATCCATGTTGGGGATGAGGTCGCTTTCGAACTTCATCTCGCGCGCGCGGCTCCAGTTGCGGTTGCCCTGCAGGGTATTGATTTCACCGTTGTGGGCGAGGAAGCGGAAAGGCTGCGCCAGCTTCCATTGCGGCCATGTGTTGGTGGAGAAGCGCTGGTGGAACACGACGAGCGACGAAGCGAAGCGTTCGTCGTTGAGGTCGGGGTAGAACACCGGCAGGTTCTCCGGCATCACCAGTCCCTTGTAGGAAATCACGCGCGAGGACAGCGTGGGCAGGTAGAACACCTTGTCGCCGGCGAGCGCCTTTTCAGCAAGGCGGCGGGCGATGTAGAGCGCGCGCTCGAAATGTTCTTCGTCGATGTCGGCCGGGCAGTTCACGAACACCTGCTCGATCACCGGCAGCGAGGCCAGCGCGTACTGGCCGCAGACCGATGTATTGACTGGTACGGCACGGAAGCCGGCAACAGTCAGCTTCTGGGCTTGCAGCTCGCGGGTCAGGGTGTCCTTGGCAGTTTTGCGCTCTGAACCGTCCTGGGACAAAAACACCAAGGCGGCAGCATAGCGCTCGGCCAGTTCGATGCCGGCTTCCTTGGCAGCCGCACGCAGAAAGGCGTCCGGCTTCTTGAACAGCAGGCCGCAACCGTCGCCGGAGAGGCCATCGGCGGCGATGGCGCCGCGGTGGGTCATGCAACCCAGCGAGTGAATAGCGCGCTGTACCAGCGTATGCGAAGGTTGATTGTCCATCTGGGCAATCAACCCGAATCCGCAGGAGTCCTGTTCAAAATCGGGGCTATATAACGTACCCTTGAGACTGTCTTGTCTGTTCATAACGTGTTCAAAAAAGAAGCACCCGCCGAAAATGGCGAAAAGTCTCGCATTTTAACCGCTGGACGCCTTGCCCGGCAATGCGTTCCCCTGCTGTGACAAGGGGTTCAGATTCTTGATGCGTCATGGACAACTGGTACAGAGTAAGGATACCGTTCCGATGCGGACCAAATTATCATTCATCGCATATACTTAAAAAGACTTATCTATCTTGTCTGTCAAGAATCGATTTTGCTGGGGGAATATGAAACAGATTCTTTTCCTGATTTGCATGGCTATGTCTCTGCCCGTGCTCGCGGGCAAGCTTGATGAAGCCAAGGCCAAGGCGCATCTTGAGGCCATCGCGGTGGGCGATCTTGAAGCGGTCATGCATGACTATCCGGAAAACGCTTTTCTCGAATGGGTGGGCGGACCGCATGATGGGCAGTATCGCGGCAAGAAAGCCCTTCGCGACATGTGGGAGGATTTTTTCAAGGGCAGACTGCGTCCGACAAAAGTCGGCGAACTGAAAGCTTATTCCAGCCCCCAAGGTGTTTCCTTCGAGACCGAGGTTGAATATAGCGGCAAAAGAAACGTCAAGGTCTGGCATCTTTTCATCTATCGTGACGGCGTTCTGGCGGTTGAAATCTGGCAAAACGAAATGGGTGGCGAAGCCAAACAATGAGCTGTGTCCGTTTCGTCTGGCTGACGCTGTTGTATGCATGCTCCCTGGGCGCCATGGCGGGTGCGCTGGATGTCGTGGCCACCACGCCCGAGGGTCTTCCTCTGGAAGATTTTGTGGTGGTGCTGGAGACACCTGATGCAACGCCGGCAAAAAAGACAAAAGCTGTCATCCTGCAGCGCGACAGGGAGTTCAGCCCCTATCTGAGTGTTGTCCAAACCGGCACGGCGGTCGAATTTCCCAATCTGGATCCATTCAAGCATCACATCTATTCCTTTTCACCCCCCAAGGTTTTCGAAATCAAGTTGTATGCAGGCAAGCCCGCGAATCCTGTGGTGTTCGACAAGCCCGGCGCAGTGGCGCTTGGATGCAACATTCATGACTGGATGGAAGCCTATATTCTGGTGGTGGACACGCCTTACTTTGCAAAGACAGGCCCGGATGGCAAAGCCCGCATTGCCAACGTGCCAGAGGGAAGCTACCGGATAAGGTACTGGCATCCCCGGCAGCGCGAGGAGTTGCCGACCCGGGAGCTCAAAATGGGCAGGGAGGCAGTGCGGTTGAGTCTGAAGGCAACAATCCCCGCCCGGCCAGAACACAACAAGCCGCCGCTTGATGGTGCGGGTTACTAGGGCTCCGAATGATCATCCGCTTCCGATCCCTGAGAAATCGCATCGTCGCTGTCTATGTGGGCCTCCTGGTCGTGATCATGGCCATGGTTCTGGTGATGGTGAACCGAAGCAGCGAACAAATCATTGACGATGTCACCGAGCGGCAGCTTCAGGCAGGTGCCAGGACTTTCCAGATATTGTTAAGCCAGAACAACGCACAACTGGAAATCGCTTCAAAATTGCTGGCTTCCGATTTCGGTTTTCGCGAAGCCATCGCAACCGGAGACAAACTCACTATTCTTTCCGTGTTGCGCAATCACGGCAACCGCATCAGGGCACGCAAGATGCTCCTTGTCAGTCTTGACGGCCGCGTTCTTGCGGACACGCAAAACCCTGGCGCTTCCCCCTATCCTTTCCCGCTCCCCGCGCTTTTGCCTGCGGGTCAGGCCAGCGGGCCTGTCAGCAGCATAGCTTCCATGCCCGGCAGCAAGGCGTATCAGCTTGTTGTCGTCCCGGTGATGGCGCCAGCCCGGCTGGCCTGGATCGTGATGGGTTTTCAGGTTGATGACGCATGGGCAAGGGAATTCGCCAGTATTGGCGGGCTGGAAGTGAGCATCGTTCACAAGGATGCGAGTGGCATCGGGATGTTGGCAAGCTCGCTCAATAGCGAGTCTGCAACCCGGCTTTCTGCAGCCGCAGCCAAACTGGAGCCAGGCCGCCCCCGATCGTTGGCGCTGGACGATGGCAATTATCAAAGCCTGGCCGTGCCATTGGATAAAAATGTCCTGGCCGTACTGCAGCGCCCCATCGATCAGGACGCTGCGCCTTTCAGAACCATGCAGGCTGTGCTGTGGGGCATACTGGCCGGTGGCGTTTTCTTTTTTATTGTGGGCAGTTTTCTGCTGGCCCGCCGCATTACCGATCCCATCAACCGTCTTGCATCGGCGGCAAAGCGCATCGAGGCGGGTAATTATTCAGATGCGCTGGCGGTGGCTTCCAGAG